>ONSO01000034.1 GCA_900320485.1 uncultured Lachnospiraceae bacterium
CTTCCTGTGTCTGGATAAAAACGATATGCCAAAGGTAGCCCTGCACTGGGAGAAGTATCTGGAACACATCGTAGAGAAGTACAACAAGATTTATCGCATTCAGATGCCGAAAGTAACCCCTCATGTATGCCGGCACACATTTTGCTCCAACATGGCAAAATCCGGAATGAACCCGAAGACATTGCAGTATATCATGGGTCACTCAGACATCAGCGTAACCCTGAATGTCTACACCCATGTAAACTTCGATGATGCAAAAGCAGAAGTGCTTCGGGTAGCGAATGGCTAAAAAGAGGCGTTGGTAAAGCCGTTTCCTTTACCAATGTATTTACCAATATTGCAGGGAAAAGCATGAGAAGATACGGGACGATTTGAGAAGATACCCCGGAAACAGCAGGGGTATCAAAACCCGAAAAACCCTGTGATACCAAGCATTTGAGAAGAAATACAAGACTTATATGGAGTTATAAAAAGATGATAAAAGTACTATTTATATGCCACGGCAATATCTGCCGTTCGCCCATCGCTGAGTTTGTCCTGAAGGACATGGTGGAGAAGCGTGGGCTTGAGGATCAATTTGAGATAGCCTCTGCGGCGACGAGCACGGAGGAGATCTGGGGCGGGCGCGGGAATCCGGTCTATCCGCCGGCGCAGGCGGTGCTGAGGGACCATGGGATCGGGAGGACGGCGTTTACGAATTTCAGCAATAAGAGGGCGCGGCAGGTGACACGGGCGGACTATGCCCATTATGACTATCTGCTGTGCGCGGATGCGGCCAATATCAGGAATACCATGCGGATCACGGGGCCGGATACGGAAGGGAAGATCAGGCTCCTTTTGGATTTCACGGACAGGCCGGGGCGGAGCATTGCGGATCCCTGGTATACGGACTGTTTTGATGAAACCTATCGGGACGTGGTGGAGGGGTGCACGGCATTCCTTGAGGTGTTAGAGCAACGGGGCGAGATTTATGCGTGATGAAATGATGGCACGTTTAGGTTTGCCGGCAAAGCGACTGGGAAAGATTTCAAATCAGAGTGTGTTCTTGAAAATTCTTTGTGATTTAGATAAACTGAAGGGTAAGAGATAAATCTTAAGGCGAAGCCTTAGGAAGCAAAGCAGCCGGGTGATCTGAGAGAAATGAGGGAGCGAGCGGTGATGTTCGAAACAGATGAAGTGATCTATAGCCGCTATCTTGCGGAGCATGATGAAAAGGACTTTCGTTTTTTGCTGGAACGATATAGGGAAGGCTTGACGCTTTTTCTTATGGGATATGTTCATAATATGGAGGATGCGGAGGAATTGATGCTGGATACTTATGCGGAGGTAGCCGCCGGCGCACATTTCTCCGGGAAAAGTTCTTTTAAGACATGGCTTTTTTCCATCGGAAAGAATCTGGCTTACATGAGGCTGAGGAAGAGGCGTTTTACTTTCAAAGAGCCGGAGGAATGGAAGGATGAGGAGGCGGATCCTCCGGAGTTTGACATTCTCAAAGAGGAACGCAATCATCAGCTGTATCAAGCGCTCAGCCGGCTCAAGGAGGATTACCGGCAGATTTTGATCTTGCTCTATTTTGAGGAAATGACCCATGAGGAAGCCGGAAAGGTAATGGGAAAAACAAAAAAACAAACCTATCATTTGGCTGATAGAGGAAAGACCGCACTTCGTGAGGTATTGGAAAGGATGGGATTTGATTATGCGCAGTACGGATGAACAGCTTCGGGAGATCATGCGACGTAAGGATGAGGTGATAGAAAAACAGAGCATTCGAAGGCATTTACGTGCATATGCGCTGGCTGCCTGTGCGTGTATCCTGCTCTTGGTTATGACTGCCGTTTCTCTTCCGAAGATTACAACGGATTCGCTGGATCATGCCACCAGACAATACGGGAGCCTTTTACTTGCAGCACCTTATATGGGATATGTGGTGGTTGGGGTTCTCACCTTCGCCCTTGGTATATGCGTTACTTTGTTCTGTATTCGTTGGAAAGAGTTGGAACAAAAGGAGCGGGAGAAAGAATGAATTTAGAAGCGACACTGACATCTTTTCATACCGCTGTGATGCTGATCGTCTTTGTCGGAATGATTAGGATCATCAGCAACGGAAGGCGAACCATGTGCGCTGTGTTTTTTTCCTTTGCGGTGGCAAGCGTATTGCTCAGCGATTTTTACTGGCTGGCCTATGATATTTTGCGCCCGGGGACAAGAATGCCTTTTGCTGCCAATGAGATTGGAGAGTGGGCCATGTTTTTGCTTCTGGGAGCATCCCTGACATCGCTTCGTTCCATCAATTTTCATCAGGCCAGATTGGAAGTGTTATGTACGGTTCTGTTTATCACAGCCAGTACTGCACTTTGGATCTCTTGGTCCGGAGAATGGGTGGATGATATTGTCACGGGAATTGTTTATGGCTATTTTCTCTGTTGTTTGGTCGCACTGATGAAACAGGAGGAGATGGTTCCTTCCTATAAATGGGGAATGCTGGGTGGGGTGAGTCTTTTGCTGATCGCCGGACAGGTTGTCATTTTCTTTGTTCCCGACGACATGAAGCGGGCGGTGGATCTATTCTGCTATGGGCTTATGTTTCTTGTGGAGCTGCCGTTTATCCTTAGAGCGATGCTTACATTGAAGAATACCGAGATGCCGGCGCGGAAGATCTGCCGTTGCTATGTGGCTCTCGCCTGGTCCGTATCAGTTATGTACATGAGTACCGGGGGGGTCTATATCGTTGCGATGATAGCAACGACTCTCTGTTTTCCGTTGACGCTGATGGCTATGAAAAAGGAGGTGGAAGCAGGATGATCTATGCGGAAAACATTCTCCTTTGCATTGCTGTTCCACTCATTATTTCTCTGCTGTTCATCCGGGGTGAAGTACGCAGATATGTGTCGGCTTTTTTGTTGGGCATGGGTGTGTGCCTGATCGCCGCCTACATCAGCGGATTCCTCAGCCTGGCAATCGGAATGGGAGAAAATGACACAGCGATCTTTCTTTCTCCGGTCGTGGAGGAGCTCATGAAGCTGATGCCGCTGTTGTTCTTTTTGGTGTTGTTTTCTCCGGAGGACCGTACACTTACTATGTTGGCTGTGGCCATTGGTGCCGGATTTGCTACTTTTGAAAACTGCTGCTATATCCTGACCTCCGGTGCGGAGAGCCTGACTTATATTCTGATCCGGGGTTTGGCAGTGGGAGTGATGCACATTGTCAGTATTTTTGCTCTGTCCATTTGGCTCATCGTTGCTAAGCGGTTACAGGTTTTTTCTTTTCCCGCAGTGCTGGGGAGCCTGTCCCTTGCCATGACCTTTCACGCGCTTTATAATCTGCTGGTATCGGAACCGGGAGTATCTTCCTTGATCGGTTATCTGCTTCCGTTGCTTGCCGCAGTGGGACTTACCTATCTATATCGAAAATTACCGCATTTCGCAGAATAAATTCTTTTATGCGGGCCGTTACTCTTTTCGGGTGGCGGCTTTTTTGATGCCCAAAAACAAAGCAGGAAAAAAATTTTGATCTTGGGTGGGTAAAATTTGGAAAAAGCGCAACTAAGAGATGGAAACAAAAATAATCCTAAGGGAGGCGATGACGATTGAAATACACAGCGGAAGAAGCTTTTTCGGAAATTCTGCGCAGAAAAGAACAAATAATGATCCGCCGTGATCGACGAGCTTGCCAAATACTATCCGGAGCAACGGGCATATTGTCGGCTCTTTTGCTTATAGTGATCGCTGCTTTGCCCGGAAAGCCGGAGGTGATCCGGGACGGGTCTGTATATGGAGCATTCTTGCTCAGTCAGGAGGCGGGCGGTTATGTAATGACGGCAGTGATCGCTTTTGCACTCGGTGTGGCAGTAACCCTGCTATGTCTCAGACTGCAAAAGAGAAACAAACAGCAGGGAAATGATAAGGATAAAAGAATATGAAAAAAAAGCACATTGTTTCATCGCTGTTTATGGGCATACTTCTATCACTGTGCGCATGCGGGGCATTCAGTATCGATAACAAAGAGGAAAACCTGCAAAAGGCGGCAGAAGAAAGGGCAGCCGGGGAGAGCGAGACCGGGGCGAAGGCTTTTACGGATGATCCGAGAGCCATAGAGGTGGTTGCCGGATCCGTGGTAAAGGTGGAGGTCTATGGAGACCATGATCAGAAGATCGGTACAGGCAGCGGGTTTTGCGCATTTGATCCGGCGGTTTTGGTGACGGCGGCCCACGTGATCGTCAATATGGATCACGCCATTGTCACCTGTGACAACGGCGAAGCCTTTCGGGTGGAGAAGGCAGTCGATGGAGAAAAAGAAAGTGATGTCGCCATCTTTCAACTTCCGGAGGAAGTAAAACTGAGTCCGTTGCCGGTCTCAATAAATGCACCACTTCGGGGGGAAAAGATCGTGGCTATCGGAAGTCAGTTCAGTGTACTGAATCTTGTAACGCTTGGAAACATGGCGGGTACATGGAACTCGAAGGAAATTGACTGGCTGCTTTTTACGGCGCCGGTTTCCGCCGGAAGCAGCGGCGGACCGATTCTAAATGATCGTGGAGAGGTGATCGGAATTATTTCCAGCACCTATGATAAGGGGCAGAACTTAAACCTTGCGTCACCGATCAGCGAGGCCAAAGAGATTTATGACTTGATCTATAAAGAGGGAGAGTTGGAGAAATGAAAAGAAAAAATTTTGCGCGTGCCATAGCTATGCTGATGATCATTTGTCAATTGACCGTTCTCTTATCAGGATGTGCGACGGATAATAGTGTAAGTGATCAGACGGAAATGGAAACCAGTATCGACAGTTCTGAGGTTCCGGTATCGTCTGACGTACCGGCAGGATATTATGAAGTCCGTTTTGCACTGCCGGCAAATGCATCGGCGCAGGATGCAGAATATACAACCCTCCCGGAGACGGCGATCGTTCCTCAGGGAACGAAGATCAGCGACCTGACGACTCCGGATCGCATCAGTAGCATCTTTTTGGGTTGGTGCTATGATGAAGAGCAAACTGTCACAGCGGATGAAACGGATGTGATCGATCACAGCATGACACTTTATCCGCGCTTTGCCTTGCAGGATGGTATGGACGGCATTGGCAGTCTCACTTATCTTTCGGAGCGCGAAGTTCCGGCGGACTTTGCCTTTGAAATTGTCTCCCATGGGTTGACCGAGGAAGAGGTTCGGGAGCTGCTTTCCCTGGAAGATTCCAGCCTATGTCAGGAGAATCTGCCTATTAAGCTGGAGCTTTGCGCGAAAGATGTAGAAGGCTCTAAGGGCTTGTCGGATGCGGAAGCCGGGCTTAATTCCGCGACCCGGATCGTGTTAGAGCAGCTGACTGTTGACTGGGAAACTGCCGCCGAGGAGGAGATCAAGGCAGCCTACGGACTTGAGGAAGATGACAGTCTTCAGCGGTTTTGGCGTGAAGATGCAGGTCTGTCCGTGGAAGACGTGCAGGCTCTGGAAGAATTGCTTTTGAATCGGAAGGAAACGGGCGATCATTGGATGGTCCGTTGGACCGATGGTCCCTGGAAGGGCGGCGATCTATATTCTTTGACCATTCATGACACCTCCAGACTGCGTTTTGTATATAAAGGGGAGGAAGTTGCCCCGGCCGTAGTGGAGTATAATATTACGGTCCATCAGGAAGAGGCGCTGGGTATTCATGTTGCCTCTCAGGTGGAGTATATACCGGCGGATCAGGTGCAGGGAGTGGAATTCCTTGGAATGCTGGACCTGCAGACCGATGAGGAAGGCAATATTCTTGCCAAAGAGAATTATCGCTCCGGCGTGATGACATATTCCGGCGGGGAAAAGCTGGCGGTGGGAGATGTGATCGCTGTACATGACGGCGCAGTGGATGAGCGCGGCTTTACGGAAGGCAAAATAGCGTATGTAAAGATCACTAAGGATCTGGATAAGGGGAGATATGCCTATGAGCATGCCGGTCTGGAGGATATTCTGTTCTTGGCTGACAATATTCCCGTTCCCGATGATGGCAGTTTTGACGATGGAAAGATCACCCTCAGTGCTTCGGAATTGAATTTTGCCGATCCTTCTTTTGCAAAATACAATCTGAATGCCTCCACTGTTATGGAGCCGGGTGATTATGTGTCATTTTACAAGGGAACTCTCAGCGGTCGAGATTATTCGGTAATCGGATATGGTCTGATCACCAATATCACGGAGTCAAACGGAGAGTATCAGGTTTTCTATGACCTTGTTGCGGAAAATGAAGTCATGGAGGATGAACTCCTGCTTTATATGGAGATGCCGGAGGCGGAGATCCAGCTGACGGAGACGGACAATGCGGCCTTGAGTGAGCAGATGACCAGGGAAATCTTGGAAAGCGGTCTTGTAGAGGAGACCAGTGATTTCCTGACTGGGCTTATCATGGGGAATGAGATTGATTTTGATCAGCTGGAGCATGGTGACGAGCTTCGCAAGATGGTGATCCGGTCTGATGAGGGGGAGCTTTCCCTTGAGGATCTAAGACTCTTGGCAGATGGCGCAGGCACGGTGGAAGTCAGCGATGTGCATGTCACATTCCTTGGAGGCATTGATCTACAGCATTTTGCAGGGAAAAAGGGTGTGCGAGCTGAGGTCGCCGTGAGCTTTACCATTGACATTGCCATAGCCGATGCCGGAAAACTGGAAATTCAGCCGGCCATCGTGTTAGAGCAGGAATTTCTCCTTACGCCCAAGGTAAAGGTGGTACGCCATAAGAATAAACTGGGCATGACCTCAAGCCTTGATATTACGGCTTCTCTGGAGGCCGGTACCTATTCCGGTTTTGGCGTATGCGTAACGGCAAAGACGAAGAACAATCCGAATCCCAATGCAGACAAGGATTGGGAGGAGATGGTCGGTAGCTATCTCTACAACGGCAACAACGATCATAAAACGCTGGAGGCGCGGACGAGTGCAGCAAAACTGCTGATCAAGGGAGGCAATAAGCTCATTGACAAAACAAAAAAGCAGAATGGTGCAGGTCAGGGTCAGGGCGCGGATATTAACCTTGGCGATGGCGAGAATAAGAGCGGAAAGGACTCAAAACAGGATTATGTGTCGCCCGGTGTTGGCGGTGATCTGCCCACAAAGTACTCGAATATGCTTTCGAACGATGCAAAATATATAAATCTCGTGAACAAGGATCTTGGTAGCGCGGACTTTCCCATCGACCCTATGGGGATCATCCATTGTGGTCTCAAGATCAATTTTGTGGTGGCGCTAAAGATCAATGCCATGATCGGTTCCGGTCTGACCTATGAGAACGCGAAGGTCTATTCCTACAGCTTCCGGGCAAAGATCTGGGGCGGAGGAGACGAGGGAGAAAATCTGACCAGCGGATCCTCCGTAAAGGATCTGGCTACACCGAATTTCCGTGTGGATTTCTATGCTTTCGGAATGGTTGGCCTGCGCATAGGCGTGAGCATTGATCTTCGCGTAGGTATCTTTAGCACGGATCTGGATTCTGTCGGTGTTGTAGCTTCTGCCGGGGTTTATGCGGAATTGTATGGATTCTTGTACTGCTGGTATGAATGGACCTCCGGACAGGGATCCACCAACGGGGCCATGGGCTCTCTATTGTTTGAAGTCGGTATTTACACGGATATCAGTGTGAAGGTACAGGTGGGAGCCGGAAAGGCTTCCAAGAGCTGGAGCCTATATGGGACAAAGACCCCTCTGTTACAGCTTGGCTGTGCAAAATATCCCATTGATTTTGTGATCAAGCCAAATGACAAAAAACTCGATCTGACATTTTCGGATGGCGAGAATACCGTAAAGGTCCCGGACGAATTGTTTCAGATTAATCTGATGGCTCTTTCATCAGGTAAGCTTAGCGCGGAAAATATGGATTCCCGTCATGTCTGTGAGACGGATGCCAAGTCCTTTACGGCGACTGTCAAATCCGGGCTTGATGCCTTGGATAACGGAGGTATCACGCTCAGTACCAGCCGATCCTGGACACAGTATAACGAAGATCATTTCGTGGTGGAGTGCTTTGATTTGGAGAGCGACAAGGGAAAGGTGAAGGAAGGTCCTTCTTCTTTCCAGTATCTGCCTGCCACCGACGAGATCTTTGTTAATCCTATCGACCGGACGGCAAAGGAACTATGGGGGAAGGTGGTGTTTACCTACAAAAACAACGCCTTCGGTTTCAGCACTCAAAAGCTGCAAAGAACGGTTTATGTTCATTGGACCGGCAAGCAGCAGACGGCTATTGTCGAGTATTATCTGCAGGATAATTCCACAAGGGAAGCCTTTGATTCCGGCTATCAATGGACCAAGGCCGGCACTGGCAATGTGACCGGTTATGATGGCATTCGCTGTTATGTGGATGTTACGCCGGAACTGGTGAACCTGTTCCCCGGCTATCGGTTCGCCGGAATGAAGCTACCGGATGAGGAGGAACTCCGCGAAAAATTTGAGGCAGCGGAGAAGGCGTTCAAGGGCGCCTCGAATGCCATGATGAACGCCAATATAGAGCGGAATGCGAAGAGTGATGCGGAGACGGAGGCTAAATTCAAAAAGGCTTCCGATAGGTACATGCAGGCGAAGGCAGTCTATGATCTCTGTTATGAGTTGTATGCCCGGTATTATGACAATAATCAGGAGGTATTCCGAAATCTCTCGGGTACCACCTATTTTACCATGCGCGGCGCAACTACAGTGATCCGTGTTTACTTCAAGAAGGAAGATATCAATACTGCATGGCTGATCGTGAAAGAAGGCGATGCCACAGTTTTGGCTAATGACGGAAGCTCTCTGCTAAAGGGGGTTCCCATACTGGATGTCATGCCGGAAACCATGCGGAATTACAGCGATGACAATTATACGCTCCAGTGGTATGTATATACCTATCAGGGAAATTTCCAGACGGAGGCAGAGGACTGGGTGGCAAGGAATATCACCGGAGGAGAGCTGCAGTGGTTCACGCCTCTCTCCGATGGAATGCTGCCTCCCGCGTCGGACAATTGTGTAGTGGTGGGATTATTGTCACCGAAGGAATTTACAGTTCACTGGAAGGTTGGAGATACGGAATATGCGACCACAAAGGTGCGGCACGGGAATCAGATCACTGTACCGGAAGATGATCCCGGGCAGACAGGTTATGATTTCTTATTCTGGGCCATGGAGGATGGCACAAGGGTTACAAACTCCGACAATGTGAGCATGCCCGTGCATGACCTGATCCTTCACGCAGTGTTCTCCGGCCAGACCCATAATGTTACTTGGATCACAGATGACGGTTATCAAACCAATTCGGTGTTACGGACGGGGGAGGGACTGTATGATCACGTGCCGGAGGATGTGAAGAAGGAAGGAAGCTTCTATATCTGGCGTACAAACAAACAGGATTATTCCACTGAGCTTTCGACGGATTATGTGATGCCGGGCAGTGACTTAACGGTATATGGGAGAAGGTCTCAAAGCTTCGCGACGATCACTTGGGTCGGAGATACTACGATTTCTGTGAAGACGGAAATCGGAAAGGCGCCTGTGCGGCCTGCGCTGATGAGCCGGGAAGGTTATGATCTGGCCTGGATCCTGGACGATGGAACTGCCATGCAGGATAATTTTGTGATGCCGGACCATGATGTAAAGGCTACGGCATACTGGCATGTTCACAAATGGGTGGTTGATGCTTCGAGTGTCATACCTGCGACTTGTAATGCAACGGGATCTGCAGGCCTTTCCTGCGAATTATGCGGTTTGATCGGCGGTAAAGCCCTGGACATCGACCCGAACAATCATGATTGGACAGATTTTGTCATTAAGAAGGCGACCTGCTCTGAGGAAGGTGTAATGGGACATAGGTGTCTGCGGTGCGGAGCTGAGAACACAACTCCGATTGCAATCAATCCGGAGGAACATACACACATTTCTCTGATAAATGAGAAGAAGGAGACCTGTGGAGAAGACGGATATACGGGTGACCGGATCTGCGATGCATGTAAAAACATTGTGGAGAGGGGTAGCGTGATCCCGGCTACCGGCAATCATACTACGGGCGGTATTTATGCGGAGAAGGAAGCTACCTGCAAGACGCAGGGGTATGAAGGGCATTATTGCATCGATTGTAATCAGATTGTCATCGACAAGGTGCTCCCTCTGGCTCCTGATAACCATACCTGGAGTGAAGCTTATGAGGTGACAAAGGAGCCTACGTGTGGTGAGGATGGGACGGCAAGATATATCTGCAACGAGTGCGGAGAGTCGAAAACGGAACCCATTCCTGCTACCGGAGAGCATAACTGGGACGAGAAGAATTATGTGGTTTTGAAACACGGCACCTGTTCGGCAATGGGAGAAGGACAGTTCCACTGTACGGTCTGCGGCGCGATCAAGACTTCTCATCTGGATCGTGATTTGGATCGTCATGTCGCACTGGGAGAGGCTCAGATCCTTGCTGATCCGGATTGTGAAAATGATGGCTTACAAAGACGGGAGTGTGGGGATTGTGGAAGGTCCGTCTTTGAGACGATCCCGGCTCTTGGGCATAATTGGACGGAGGTTACCTATGACTGGAGTGCGGATCATCTCCATGTGACAGCAGCGAAGCGGTGTCTCAGAAATTCGGATCATGATATGGTTGAAACCGTTCGTGCGGATGCAAAGGTTGTAAAGCTTGCCACCTGCACGGAAAGTGGTGAGACGGTATATACCACAAGAGCATTTGAGTATTATCCCGAGCTTTTTGGACAGCAGAAGAAGAGTGTCATTACAAAGGCCACTGGCCACATTTGGGGGCAACCTGTTTATGAATGGTCCGAGGATCTTGGCACCGTGACAGCTACTCGCACTTGTGAAAATGATGCGAGCCATGTCGAGACGGAGACAGTGAGTACCACAAATTCTGTCACAAAAGCTCCGACAGTATACGAAAAGGGTGAGACCACCTATACCGCATTGTTTGAGAATGAGGCTTTCGGCACACAGACGAAAACAGTAGCCAGTATTGATTCCCTGGATCCCGATTGGAACGCTGCTTCCTTCGAATGGTCGCAGAATCTTCGGTCCGTCAAGGCCACACGCATAAGTCGGATCGATCCTTCACTTGTAGAGACCGAAGAAGTGGAGACGACTTCCGTACGGACGAAGGCGCCTTCTTGTGAGGAGGCAGGAGAGATTACTTATACGGCCGTATTTGCAAATGTGGCCTTTGGAACGCAGACAAAGAAGGTATCTGTTGATCCCATCGATCACGACTGGCAGCTTTCGGATACGATCAATCCCAAACCTCTCATCAGACATGTGGATCATGAATGGGGCGGTTGGGATGAATGTACCGGCTGGGAAGCCGGCAGCAGGATATATACCTGTAGTCACGATGGGAGCCATATTTATTCCGAACCCATCAAGGTATCGCTGGGACTGGCGTCTTATTATAGCGAAGAGAGTGGGAATGTCAATTCGATAGTTATTAATCTGGGTGAAATCCTGGACGATTACGAAATGACATTGGAAGAGTTTTTGGGCGGTATGACCGTGGGAGATCTGATCGAAAGATGGACGATGGTTTATCCTTACACTGCTGCAAATCAGGGATGGTGGCTGGAAGGGTATGCTGATGAGGAGTTGGCGTCCGCACTCAGGCAGTACAGTTTAGAGGGAGATTATGTTTATAAAGACTCCTCACAGAAGCAGATCAGTGTTACAGATTACGAAGGGCAGTCGCTGACGGTAGAGCTGACATATATGCCTCTGGAGGCGGAAACCTTCGAGAAGCTGGAGGATATTTACATTACGATCCTGTGGCCCGATACAATGGAACATACGCATGTGTGGGGCGACTGGGAGATTGGAACCGCACCTAACTGTACGGAAGGGGGAACTGAGGTACGGAGGTGTGCAAACTGTAGCGAGACTCAGACGAGACCGATCGCAGCGCTGAACCATGATTTGGTACATCATGCCGCGAAGCCTGCGACCTGCACGGAGAAGGGCTGGGAGGCATATGACACCTGCAGCCGCTGTGATTACACGACCTACCGTGAGATCGTAGCATCGGGGCATAAGCCGAAGGCTGCGGTTGTAGAGAACAATGTGGAGCCGGGCTGCTTAACGGCAGGAAGCTATGACAAGGTTATCTACTGCGAAACCTGCGGTGAGGAGCTTGGCCGGGAGAAGGTAGTGGTTGCGGCGTCCGGACACGATTGGGCAGAACCTTCCTGGATATGGGAAGGAAACACAGCGGCCGAAGCGACCTTTACCTGTAAGCATAATGATTCGCACACGCAGACGATCCGGGCAGATATCTTGGAAACGGCAACCGGGCACTTAGCGACGGTAGCGTTCAATGGAAAAACCTATACGAATGAAAAGGATGATAAGATTGTCTTAAAGCTCGGCAGTGAATGGGAAACCGAAAGCCATGACCCCGGACTGGAGTTGGCATATCTCTCATTTCTACAAAGCGAGCTTGCGGTGGAGACACTTGAGGAGCTCAGCCCTGAGGACTTGACCTTGTGGGCTTATGTCGGCGAGGGTATAACGGCTGAAAACCGTGTAGACGTAAATGCAGTGCTGACCTGGGGAGAGAATTATACGGAAGTAAAACTGGCGGATATCAGAATCGGAGATACCTTTAGGATTCACATAAAGCCGGAGAACACGGCAGTATATGCGGAAAGCGATGCGATCCTGATGGTTGTCCATGAACATGAATGGACAGAAGCCACAAATACTGCCACCTGCACGGCGGATGGAGTTCTCACTTATATCTGTCAAGGCTGCGGTGAGGAGAAAACAGAGGTTTCTTCGGCATTGGGTCATGACTATCAGTTGGCGGAGAGTGTTGGACCTCAACCGATCTTGAAATATGATGAAGAGGCTGCTTGTTACGAGTGCATAGGATGGGAGGCGGGCAGCAACACCTATGTCTGCAGTCATGATGGGAGTCATTCCTATACGGAAACGGTGAAAGTGCCCACTGCCATCTTTAGCATGGCAGGAGACCGGATCGTGATCAATGGAAACAGTGTTGCCATTGATCTGGGTAAGATAGTGGAAGAGAGTGAATGCACGCTGGACTTCTATGTGCAGAATTCCGGACTGACTACTGTGGGTGACGTCATCAATTGTTGGCTGGGTGTTCTGCCTTATAACGCAGATACATACGGCTGGTGGCTGGAAGACTTTGAAGATCCGGCCATGAGATCTGCACTCAATCTTTACCAACTGAAGATCGGTTCGGAGGATGATCGCGGATCCTTTGTTTATGAGGATTCTTCCTTAGCAGAAGTTGAGCTTTTGGACGGATTCTATCAAGGAGGATCTTTGACACTCAAGCTCTCCTTTGTTCCGAAAGACTCGGATGTTTTTGAGACGATCGCTAACATTGAGATCACAATCAGCTGGCCGCCCGTTACATTGGGAGAATAAAAAGAAAACAGTAAACTTGGTTTGCCTGCCAAACTTTCTGCATGGCTCACTTGATTTTTTTAGAGTCAACGTATAAAATGGGTAAGAAGTGAAAGTGCCCGGCAGTACGAAAGAAGGATTGGAAGTCAAATGAACGAGAAGACAAATTTTACGCAAGGGCGGATTGTGATGCCGCTTTTGCGTTTTGCTTTGCCTGTGATGTTTGCGCTGTTTTTGCAGGCGATGTATGGTGCGGTGGATCTGTTTGTGGTGGGAAAGTTTGCAACGCCGGAGGACGTATCGGCGGTGTCGACGGGGTCTATGATCATGATGACGCTGGCAAATATTGTAACGAGCCTGTCCATGGGAACCACGGTGTATTTTGGCCAGCAGATCGGCATGGGAAAGGCAAAGAAGGGCGGCGAGATCATTGGCGCCAGCATTGCGCTTTTTGCTACGCTGGGGCTTATCATGTCGGCGCTGATCCCGGTGTTTGCGCCGGGGATCGCGACGATCATGCAGGCGCCGGCGGATGCCTTTGACGAGACGGTGGCGTACGTGCGGATCTGCGGCGGTGGCATGATCGCCATTATCGCTTATAATCTGATCGGTGCCATTTTCCGGGGCATGGGGGATTCGAAGACGCCGCTTTTTGCGGTGGGAATTGCCTGCGTGGCCAATATTGTCGGTGACCTTATTTTGATCGCGGGCATGGGACTTGGCGCCGCAGGGGCAGCCATTGCGACGGTGGCGGCGCAGGTGATCAGCGTTGTCTGTTGCATTCTTGTGGTTTCGAAAAATAAATTTGAGTTCGAATTTCATCGCAGCATGATCAGGTTCCACAAGGAGATTATCGGGCGGGTCCTTAGGCTGGGGATTCCCATTGCACTGCAGGATTTTCTTGTGGGTATTTCGTTTTTGGTGATCCAGGCCATTGTGAATGCTCTTGGCGTTACGGCGTCGGCAGGCGTGGGCGTCGCGGAGAAGGTGTGCGGTTTTATCATGCTGGTGCCGTCGGCGTTTATGCAATCCATTTCTGCCTTTGTGGCGCAGAACGTGGGCGCGGGGAAGATGGACAGGGCGTACAAGGCTTTGCGTAGCGCCATCTTGGTGTCCTTTGCCTTTGGGTTTAGCATGTTTATGCTGGCGTTTTTCCGCGGGGATCTGCTGACGGGGCTGTTTGCAAAGGATCAGGACGTGATCCTTGCGGGCGCGGAGTATTTAAAGTCCTACGCCATTGACTGTCTGCTGACTTGCTTTTTGTTCTGTTTTATCGGGTTTTACAATGGTTGCGGGAATACGACCTTTGTCATGGCGCAGGGGATCATTGGGGCGTTCTGCGTCAGGATTCCGGTATGTTTTTTGATGAGCAAGTGGGAGCCGGTAAAGCTGTTCCACATCGGTCTGGCGACGCCTTGTTCCACGCTGGTGCAGATTTTGCTGTGCTTCTCGTTCCTGGCATGGCTTTCGCGCAGAAAACCGGGGAAATCCGGAGAGACGAATGAGACGGGAAAGTGGTAGTAGGGCTGGCGCTTCCGGTGGAAGACAAGCATGTCCTTGACCCTCAAAAAAAGGTTGACAGGAAACCCGTCCTAAGGCTAGGATGGAAGAGTAGGATTTTTTCACGTGAGGATGGAAAACATGAAGAAGATTGGCATTTTGGAAGATGACGAGGCAATGGGGAAGGAGCTTCAGTATTATCTGGAGTCCAATGGATATGAAGCGAGGTGGATTGAGCCTGCTGAGTATGCGGGAAAGAAGCCGGAGGAGCTGGTAAAGCTTCTGCTGGAGGAAAATCTTCATTTGCTTCTTTTGGATATTGGCCTTCCCGGGGTGAACGGGCTGCACGTGTGTAAGGAATTCCGGAAGGAATCGGAGTGCCCCGTGATCATGATCACCAGTAAGAATGATGATCTGACGGAGCTGATGGCAATTAACAACGGGGCGGATGATTTTGTGGCAAAGCCTTTTAATCCGCAGATTTTGATCGCGCACATGGAGTCGGTGCTGAAGCGTACCTATAAGGCGGCTGCGGTTTCTGATGAGATGCACGTGGTACAGGAGATCGAGACCGGCGGCGAGAAGCGGCGACAGGAGTTTACGCTGGAGCTTTCCAAGGGACGCGTGGTTGCGGGAAATTCCGTGGAGCTTTCCAAAAACGAGCTGCAGATATTGAAGATCCTTGTAAAGAATCAGGGGAACATCGTGTCCCGGGATGACATTATGAATGAGCTGTGGGACAATTGCATGTTTGTGGATGACAACACGCTGACGGTGAACATGACGCGTCTTAAGGGGAAGCTGGAGGACATCGGCATCACCGGCGCCATTGTTACAAAGCGCGGCATGGGCTATCAGCTGCAGTAAGGCGCGTCATAAGAAAATGATTGTGGGAAGACGTTGGCCGCAACGAGGATCCAAGGCACAAGTAATGCATCGAGGATGGATGGATGACATACGGAAAGTATTTAAGGGAGCATGGCATTTGGACGGCACTTTATCTTTTCCTGCTAGTTACCATTGAGCTTTTCCTGCTGACCATGGCAGGGCGCGGGTTCCTGATGGGTTATGTTTTTCTGGCCCTGACGGGGTGTTTTTTTGGCGGGACTTTTTATGAATATCATCGTATGAAACAGTATTTTGAGGAGCTTGAGGGCGCCATGGCCATCTTGAAGGAAAAGTATCTGTTTTACGAGATGATCGAGAGACAGGACACGCAGGAAGAGAAGGCAGTGAAGGAGCTCTTTTATCAGGCGGAGCACGGTACGCTGGCAGAGATTGAGAGCTTAAAGAAGAATTCGGAGGATTATCGGGATTTTGTGGAGACCTGGGTGCATGAGATCAAGATTCCCATTGCGGTGATCAAAATGATCCTGGCGAACCACAAGGAGGCAGATTTTGGGCTTTCCGGTGAGGTGGACAGGATGGAGCGGTACGTGGAGCAGGCATTGTTTTACGCCAGGAGCTCTGCGGTGTCGAAGGACTATCTTGTGGGTCCCGTGAATCTTCAAAAGATCGTGCAGCAGACCATTCTTTCCTATCGCCGTCAGCTGCGGGAGATCAACGCAAGGATCGATCTGCATGATCTGGAGCAGGAGGTTTACAGTGACGGAAAATGGGTGCAGTTTATGCTGGGCCAGGTCATTGGGAACAGTATAAAATATGCGCCGGAGAAGGATGCGGACGGCTGCGGGCTCATTTTGGAGATTTATGCAACGAATACGGCGAATGCCATTCAGCTTCACGTAAAGGATAATGGCGTTGGCATTCGGGCCAGCGAGGTGGACCGGGTATTTGACAAGGGCTTTACGGGGCATAACGGACGGAGTGGCGCGAAGTCCACGGGAATTGGTCTGTATCTTTGTAAGAAGCTTTGTGATAAGCTTGAGCATGGTATCACGTTGACTTCCAAGGAGGGCGAGGGCACGGAGGTGACGTTTGTTTTTCCGAAGTCAAGCATGACAAAGGTTGTGGAGTAAACCGGCAGATTGGAATGGATTGGAATTGGAAGGGCGGTGACCGTGGGCTTACCGCCCTTTGTCTTTTATGAAACCTTACAAAAACGTAAGGTTGCAGTAAGGAAGAAACATGGCAAAACATGTGCGGAGAGTATAAAATTGAGTTATCAAACAAAGCGAAGTTTGCAAAAAGGAAGGTAAAAATTGTGGCTAAGGTATTGGAAGTATCAAACGTACAAAAGTATTACGGTTCAAAAGGAAATCTGACGAAGGCGCTGGATGACGTTACGTTCTCCGTGGAGAACGGGGAGTACGTTGGCATCATGGGGGCCAGCGGAAGCGGTAAGACAACGCTGCTTAACTGTGTGGCCACCATTGACGTGGTAAGTGCGGGGAAGATCCGGTTGGGCGGCAGGGACGTAACCCTTCTTCGCGGCGAGGCGTTAAACGCCTTCAGACGGGATGAATTAGGCTTTATTTTTCAGGAATTCAATCTTTTGGATACCATGACAGCTTATGAAAACATTGCATTGGCCCTTTCCATTCAAAAGGTTCCCGCGGCGACCATCAAGGAAAAGGTGGAGAAGATCGCGGCAAAGCTGGGAATTACGGAGGTGCTGGAAAAGTACCCTTATCAGATGTCCGGCGGACA
>ONSO01000124.1 GCA_900320485.1 uncultured Lachnospiraceae bacterium
TTCTTCATCACTGCTTCCATACTTTTCCTTGATAAGTTCCCGGAAATCTTCCACGTTAACGCCGTCCTTCAGATAGACGTTGATGCTCCCGTCATTTAACCCGGGATAGATCCTGCTCATTCCCTCCTCGGTAAAATACGCGCCATCAAAAAGTGCTAACACGTAACCGCTGATCACGTATTTTTTCTCAATCCCCTGCCCTTCGATCATGATGCCGTCGCCGATTTCGTACCCAAGCCTTTGGGCCACGGATTCCTTGATCGCAACTTCGTTATCCTTCTTAGGAAGCCACCCTCTTGTCACAAATATGTTTTCCGTAAGATCGTAATCCGCATAGACGTGCGCCTGGAGTTCTTCCCCCTTGATCATAACTCCATTCGTAACCATGTAGGTTGCTTTCCTGACCTCCGGAAGCTCCGCAATTTCCGCCGTCGCATCCTTTAGGTTCACCGTATCTTCGAAGATTAAGTATAAATCGCAGTTTTCCCATCCGGCCGTTTTTTCCAAACCCATGCCTCCGCCTCTAAAGACGTCTGCCATAATGATGCAAAAGGCGATGGAAAGCCCCATCAGGACAATGCAGAGGAAAAGGCCGGCATTCTGCCTTGGTTCCCCAAAAAGTTCCTTTAGTCCAAGTCTTACGTTGACGTTCCCTTTGGACCGATCCAGGGGAAGCCGGTTTTTCCCAAAGTGGTGCGTCTCGATCCCCTTGCGGAAAGCGATCACGGGAGGAAACTTTTTAATGGTTCTTGCCTTCCAAAGTGCCGTAAAGACAATAAGTGCAAGGAGCAAGGAAAATACCAAAGGCATATTCCACCAATTCACGTTTCCGGTCGTTTTATGCCCTTCAAATGCCTGCAGTGCGTAAGTCATGAGAGGATCCGCGGCATAAGTACCCATGGCGCCAAGAAGGCAGCCGCCGGCTCCCAAGATCAGATATTCCAGTACGTACGCGCCTGAAATCTCGCGAAAGCGATATCCAAGGGCTTCCAATACGCCGATCTGCTCCATCTGATCATTTACGTCATTGGCAATTTTATGACGGATCATAAAGAGTACCGTCACCGTTACAATGCCTGAAACAAAGCAGACGATCAGCATCACCACCCTGACAATGTCCGCGCTCATTTCCATCTCTCTATACTTGCTTTCGAAAAGGAAGCCGTTATCTATGGTTCTTTTCCCCGCAAGCTCATTCATCTTGTCCGTCAATTCATTCCGAAATGCCTCGGCCTCATTGCAGCTTTGCACCGCTCCTTCCTTTAAGTCAAATGCCAAGCAAACGTTTCTGTCAAGCACGCCGGCTACCTCTTCATAATCTTCCCGAGAAATGACGCACTTATAGCTGTTTAAGCTGCTGGAAAAAAGCCCGGTCTCATAGAAGCCTGCGATCTGAAAAACAAATTCCTTATTTTTTAAGGTCAGGCAGATTTCATCGCCTGGACAAAAACCCATGTTAAGCTTTACGTACTGTGGCATCCAGATGGGATGCGGGAGCTTTTTGGCCTCATCCCCTGACAGCGCGTCACCTTTCAAAAACCCGGAAAGCTTTTTTTCATCTTCCTCCGTAACAAAAGAGACAAAGAAATTCACGATGGATCCATCCTTTAATTTACAGCTGGTTCCGGCATTTTCACCCAAACGCAGCATTTCAAATCTGCTTACGTTCGTCACTCTAGGATCCTGCGAGATCAACTCCCCGAATTCCGTTTTGTATTGAGATTGATCAAAAACAAACGCATATTCCTTACTTTCCGTTTTTTCAAAAACTTGCTCGATCAGGGAATAGGCCCTGTCAAGCCCCCTGAGGGCGATACATAAAAGCGCCATGCTGATGCAGATAAGCACGATCAAAACAATGGCTTCCCGCTTACGCCTTTTGATATTAAATAATGCCAATCTCAGTATTTTCATCGCTCTACCATCCCATCTCATCCAAAAACTTTTGCAGCCCGTCCCGTCTTTCCTTAAGGTCCTCCGATCCATAGGGCTCCATCCGATACTCTCCCACGATTCCGCCATCCCGAAGGAAGATCACCCGCGTTCCGCGAAGCGCCGTCTTTAAGTCATGGGTGACCATGACAATGCTCTGGCCCTTTAGATGAATGTCCGTAAAGATGTCCAGGACGTCCTTGCTTGCGGAAGAATTGAGCTGTCCCGTAGGTTCGTCCGCAAACAGGATCACGGGATCATTGATCAGCGCCCTGACGATGCCCACGCGCTGCGCCTCACCGCCGGAAAGCTGGTTTGGATATTTATTCCAGGCATCTTCCATAATGCCCACCCTTTTTAGAAGCTCCTTTGCTTTTCTTACAAGCTCCGGAGAATTCTTTTGAACCACCAAGGCCCCCGTCAGCACGTTGTCCAGAATGGTCTGATTCTCCAGAAGGTAAATGCTCTGAAATACAAATCCGCAATTGCCGCGCCTAAAAACCGCCAGTTCGTCATTGGAATACTCCTGAATCTCCTTACCGTCAAACAAAACATTCCCCATGGAAGGCTTATCCATCCCGGAGAGTGCATACAAAAGCGTTGACTTACCAGAGCCTGACGCCCCCATGATGACCGTAAAGTCTCCCTTCATGATCTCCAGATCCAGGTTTTTGATCACGTGTTGCTGTCTGCCGCCGTTTGAAAATGATTTAATTAATTTTTCCGTTTTTAAAATGCAAGAAGCCATGTCTAACACCCTTTCCCCGATAACAATCTTTATCAGCTTAATGGCATTATACGTGACTTCTAAGAAAACATCCTTAAATTCAAATTGTAAAAACGTTAAAAACTTATTAAATGATCCGTTTCGCCCATCAAGGCCCCCGCTTCCTCCGATACAATGCTCATCACCGTATCGTCGCCGTATTCCGGTTTCGATACGCTGCAGATAAATTCAAATATTCCGTCCGCTTCTTCCTGCGTCAACGGCTCCAGCGTGATCACCTCGCAATTAAATTTACCACTTCAGCTAAGCGGAATAACCAGCGTAACGGCAAGTCCCTTTCCATCACTTTCCGCGATCAGATCTCCGTCCATCTTATTCATCAGCGTTTTGGATATGTACAGCCCAAGACCGTGCCCGTCCTTATCCGTGCCGACCCAGTCTTTTCCTCGATAGAACTTATTGGTGATGAGATCTATCTCCTCCGGCGAAACACCGGGGCCATGATCGCTGAGCTGCATTTCAAGATAGCGTTCCGACAGCCTGAACGTTACCTCAATCCTTGTATTGGCATACTTGTAGGAATTGGAGATCACGTTGCCGATGACCTGAGACATGCTTTTTTTGTCCGCGCGGATGAGCACGGCAGGGATATCCCCGATCCGTGCAAGCCCTCTGTCATCATAGTTCCTTACTATGTCACCCAGAATCTCGGAAGACTCATCCTGACAATTCACCTTAAACTCCCCAAGGTCATCCAGCGTCGAAGTAAAAAGATCGTTTATCAGATTGGTGATCTGCTCTGCCTTGCCGCGGATCCCCTCTGCGTCAGCCGAGAGCAGTTCAAGCTCTTCCTTTGCATAGGTTGCTCTGCCGTCTGCCGTCTCCTTTAGCTTCAGAGCCGTTTTCATCTGCATAAGCTCCGCAGTCACCTTGATTCCAGTAACGGGAGTCTTTAAGTCATGGCTCAGGGACGCCACAAATTCCCGCTCCTTTTTTTGTAACTGAAGCTCCCTCTCCTTTGATGCCGCAAGCTCTTCCCTCATCACGTCAAAGCTTTCGGTAAAGGCGCCAAATAAGTTTCCCTCGTCCATGGCAAGGGGATCGTCAAGCTTACCCTGTGCCACCTTTGCCGCAAATTCCTTCATGTTCGTAAAGGGAACGACGATATTTTTGCGGACGTAGAAACCATACCGGGCCATACCTGCAAGAAGGATCAGGCAGACAACGCAAAAAATCGACGCCAGCCACCAGGCAAGTGTCTCACAGGCCTTGGCCGCGTCATCCAATAATATGACTGCTCCCCAAACCTTTTTATCCTCCGACAGATACAAATACGGAAAACGCCTCTGCATGGCTTTCTCGATGGAAAGTCCTTGCCCGTATCGCACGTCATCCGAGCGGAAATACAGCAGATGGTTTGCTTCGTCAATGATGGCAAAATCAATCCCGTAATCCTCACCGTCAAAGACGCTCAGGTCATTTTTATTTTCTTCCGCGATCCTTGCAACACGGTTCAATAATACAATGCTTTCCTTGGATATTTCTGAAGCCCTCGCAGGCAATGTCTTTGCAAGGAAAAAGAAAACGCCCGTAACGATCATTAATAAAACCGCAAGGGCGCAAATTATCTTGACGTAACCTTTCATTTACCGGCTCCTGACCAAAGGGCTGATTTTTCCACCACGTAGCCAACACCGTATGCCGTCTTGATGATCCCGGGATTTTTCGGATCCGCCTCGATCTTTTCCCTGACGTGTCTCACGTGTACGGTAATGGTACCGTCGCAGGTATTCTCATCGCACCAGACATTATCGAGAAGCTCGTCTCTGGTCACAACCCTTCCCGCGTTCTCCAAAAGATACAGTAAAAGCTTATACTCCATGGCCCTGAGTTCTTCCTGCTTTCCGTGATCCACAAGCTTATGCATGGCCTTATCCAGATACAGATCCTCCCGGATGATAATCTTTCCGTTAACGGCATCTGCGTCCGTCTTCTCTTCCGCGATGCCCGAAGCCGCCGATCTGGCAGCCTGCCTTGCTTTTTCGTATCTGTCCAGTACTGCCTTGACCTTTGCGAGAAGGACGTTCAGAGTATAGGGCTTTTTAACGTAATCGTCTCCGCCAATGTTCAGTGCGATCAGCACGTCGTCATCGCTGGTCCGGGCACTGATAAAAAATATGGGCATGTCATATTTTTCCCTTATCATCCGGCACAGTTCAAAACCTGACCTGTCCCCGAGATTAATGTCAAGCAGCAGAAGGGAGACCTCGTGCCTGTCCAGAAAATCCACGGCCGCGTCATAGCTGGTAACGTAGGCCGTCTTCACGCCCAAAATGTTGAAATAGTCTGAAGTAGATCTGGCAATGAGTTCATCGTCATCTATCATCAGTACCTTGATCTGACCTGACGTCTCCATGGCGCTTCTCCTCTCAAATCTGCTCTCTTTCTTCTTTGCAGGCACGGATCAGCCGGTATTCAAAGTTCTTTCTGTCGCGAACGTTCAATACCTGCAGGATCACGCCTGAAAAGACGGAAAGAAGTCCCGCAAGTGCAAGGAACCCGCAGGCGATCAGCGTGGGGAATCTGGGAACAAGCCCCGTCTGAACATACTCCACTCCCACGGGAATAAATAAGATCAGCGCCAGCAAAAAAGCCAAAATTCCAAGGATGCCGAAAAATCTCATGGGACGGTAATCCATGTAAGCATGGGTCATTTTCCGGATCACCCGCATGCCGTCGCGAAAGGTGTGAAGCTTGGATACGCTTCCCTTGGGCCTGTCTCTGTACTCTACAACGACGTTTTCCACCTGCATGCCATAGTTTACCGCATGAATGGTCATTTCCGTCTCAATTTCAAATCCGGTGGAAATTACGGGGAACGTTTTGACAAAGGCATAACTGAATGCCCGGTATCCCGTCATGATGTCCTTTACCTCGGAATGGAAAAGGCGATTGATGGCGGCACGCATAAAAGTATTGCCAAAGTTATGGAAAGGCCGCTTATTCTCCACAAAATACGTGGAGGAAAGACGGTCTCCCACAACCATGTCTGCATGCTTTTCCAAAACAAGATCTGCCATCTCCCCGGCGCGATCCAGGGGATAGGTGTCGTCGCCGTCGATCATCAGGTAACAGTGCGCGTCGATCTCGCGAAACATTCTGCGGATTACGTTTCCTTTCCCCTGATGATACTCGTGGCGCACAATGGCACCGGCAGCGGCGGCGATCCGGGCCGTGCCGTCCTTTGAATTATTATCGTAGACGTAGATCACCGCCTCCGGCAGGAAGCGCTTTACGTCGCCGATCACTTTTCCTATGGTCTGTTCTTCGTTATAGCAAGGGATCAAAACTGCTATGTTATCCATGTGCCTTTCACTCCCCCAAGTGCGTCAGGATAGATGGTTCTACAGTAAGCTCTCCAGCGTCTCACGAATGGCCTTGATGAAATCCAGGCTGTTTAAGATCACGGGATCCTTGCAGGTAGAGATCAGGGAAAGACTCTTGGTCATTTTCCCGTCTTCCACGGTCTTGATGCACGCCTGCTCCAGCTTGTCTGCAAAGGCAACAAGCTCAGGGATCCGATCCATCTCTCCGCGCTTTCTCAGCGCCCCGGTCCATGCAAAGATGGTCGCGATGGAGTTTGTGGAGGTCTCCTCCCCCTTTAAGTGCTTGTAATAATGGCGCTGTACCGTGCCATGCGCCGCCTCATACTCATAGACGCCGCTGGGGCTTACGAGAACGGAGGTCATCATGGAAAGATCTCCGTAAGCCGTGGCCACCATGTCACTCATTACGTCGCCGTCATAATTCTTGCAGGCCCAGATAAAACCGCCCTCGGAACGGATCACGCGGGCCACGGCGTCGTCGATCAGGGTATAAAAATATTCGATGCCAAGCTCTTCAAACTTTGCCTTGTATTCTTTCTCAAAAATCTCCTGGAAAATATCCTTGAAATTGTGATCATACTTCTTGGAGATGGTATCCTTGGTGGCAAACCAAAGGTCCTGCTTAGTGTCAACGGCATAGCTAAAGCATGCGCGCGCAAAGCTGGAGATGGACTTGTCCGTGTTGTGGATGCCCTGAAGGATGCCGGCGCCGGTGAAATTGTGGATCACCTCGCGGATTTCCGTGCCGTCCTCGCCGGTGAATACAAGCTCGGCCTTGCCTGCACCGGGAACCTTGATCTCCACGTTCTTATAAACGTCGCCATAAGCGTGACGCGCAATGGTAATGGGCTTCTTCCAGTTTGCCACGTAAGGAACGATCCCCTTTACAAGAATGGGAGCACGGAATACGGTACCGTCTAAGATGGCACGGATGGTCCCGTTGGGGCTCTTCCACATCTCCTTTAAGTTATACTCCGTCATTCTTGCAGCGTTCGGGGTAATGGTGGCACACTTTACGGCAACGCCGTATTTCAGGGTTGCGTTGGCGGAATCTACCGTTACCTGGTCATTTGTCTCATTTCTGTGCTCCAGACCCAAGTCATAATACTCCGTCTTCAGGTCAATAAAGGGAAGCAAAAGCTCGTCCTTGATCATTTTCCAAAGGATGCGGGTCATTTCGTCTCCGTCCATCTCTACCAAGGGCGTCTTCATCTGAATCTTAGCCATGTTATGTCTCCTCCGATATCGCGAATTTGTATAATTGTCTCATTTTTTTAGGCTTCTGTCAATGCCGCGGCGTTGTATTATTCCTCTGTGTTTCCATTATTGGTAAAAAGCTCGTGCAGGCCGCATTTCACCATGTTTTCGTATGCATTGATCATGTGGTCGTGGGCCAGCTTCTGGGCAAGGTCTCCGTCCCCCGCCTTGATGGCGTTCAGGATCCCCTCATGCTCCAGATTGGACTGCGGTCCGCGGTTTTTGCTGCTCAGTGTCTTTCTTCTCACCCGAAGCACGTACTGATGAAAATCCTTGAGCTGATGCTCCAGCATTTTGCTGTCACAGGCCTCATAAAGGATTTCGTGAAAGCGGTTGTCCAGCTCGGTCATCTGATCAAGATGCCCCTTCTCCGCATGGAATTTGCCAAGGTAAACGTTCTCCTCCAGCTCCTCCAGCTGTTCCTTGGTCACGTGCTCCGTGGCCCATTTTGCGCAAAGGCCCTCTAAGAGGGAACG
>ONSO01000238.1 GCA_900320485.1 uncultured Lachnospiraceae bacterium
TCAGTACCAATCCCTTATTACGGTCCAGGGTCATGCCGATGCTCCAGGAATTTACAAAGAGAAGCAAAGGATTTCCCTTCATGTCCTTCACCTTCTTCATGTCAGAGGTACCAACCAGCTTATCGAGATTGACCTCATCTTTATTTTCGATCCAGCGGATGTGCTCATAAGGGAGATTCTCCAGGCGGATCTCCACGTTGTACTCGTTTTCCAGACGGTACTTTAACACGTCAAACTGCAGCACGCCCACAACGCCAACAATGACTTCCTCCATACCCGCCGTCATCTCCGTGAAGATCTGAATGGCACCTTCCTGCGCGATCTGCTCTATACCTTTTACAAACTGCTTTCTCTTCATGGTGTCAATCTGTCTCACCCTTGCAAAATGCTCCGGCGCAAAAGTAGGGATCCCTTCGTACCGGAAATTTTCCTTGGGCATGCAAAGGGTATCGCCAATGGAGAAAACGCCCGGATCAAACACGCCGATAATGTCGCCGGCATAAGCCTCCGAAAGGATCTTTCTCTCATCTGCCATGATCTGCTGCGGCTGGGAAAGACGCATCACCTTATTTCCCTGAACGTGGCGCACTTCCATCTGCGCGTCAAACTTACCGGAACAGATGCGCATGAATGCGATCCTGTCACGGTGTGCCTTGTTCATGTTTGCCTGGATCTAAAACACAAAAGCAGAGAATTCATGCTCCGTCGGTTTGACGTCCGCCATTCTGGGAAGCGGAGGCGTCGTCATGTTCAAAAAGTGCTTCAGGAAGATCTCTACGCCAAAATTCGTAAGTGCGGATCCAAAGCATACGGGAGTCAATCTTCCCGCCCGTACCAGATCCAGGTCAAATTCCGCGCTGGCTCCGTCCAAAAGCTCGATCTCTCCAAGGAGTTTTTCCGCTGCCGCTTCTCCGATCAGCGTCCGGAGGTGGTCTTCATCCTCAATGGGAATCTCCGTGGCAATGCCTTCCTTGGTTCCCTTCTCCGTATCGGAATAAGAGATCACGCACTGTTTTTCCCGGTCATACACGCCCTTAAACTCTTTACCGGAGCCGATGGGCCAGTTCACGGGACAGGTTGCGATCCCAAGCTCCTTTTCGATGTCATCCAGAAGGTCAAAAGTATCATTGGCATCGCGGTCCAGCTTATTGATAAACGTAAAGATGGGAATGCCCCTCATGCCGCAGACCTTGAAAAGCTTTCTTGTCTGGGCCTCCACGCCCTTGGATGCGTCGATGACCATGACGGCAGAATCTGCCGCCATCAGCGTACGATACGTATCCTCGGAGAAGTCCTGATGTCCGGGCGTATCCAAAATGTTGATGCAATAACCGTCATATTCAAACTGCAGTACGGAGGAAGTAACGGAAATACCTCTCTCCTTTTCGATTTCCATCCAGTCAGAGACTGCGTGTCTTGCCGTTGCCTTCCCCTTTACGCTTCCCGCCAGATTGATGGCGCCTCCGTAAAGGAGAAATTTTTCCGTCAGGGTCGTTTTACCTGCATCCGGGTGAGAAATAATGGCAAAGGTTCTCCTCCGGTTGATCTCACTTGCGTAATTACTCATTTTTAGCATTTCCTCTCGTCTAATTTATAACAGGGGCTTTCCGGCCGTCTCCCCCTTTGTCCCAAGCAGGGCAAGGACCGTGGCCGCCACGTCCGCAAAGGTCTCCCTCGTCCCGAAATTCACCGGAGCAATGGAAGGTGCGTAGACCAAAAACGGCACGTATTCCCTGGTGTGATCCGTTGTGGCAAGATATGCGGGATCACAGCCGTGATCCGCCGTGATCATCAATGCGTCCTCTGGCCCCACTTTTTTCATCATCTCGGGGAGCTTTTCATCAAAATAGGTCAGCGCCTTTGCATAACCGTCCACGTCCCTGCGATGGCCATAGAGCATGTCAAAATCCACCAGATTTACAAAGCAAAGCCCTTCGAAATCCCTGTCCATCCATTCCAGCGTCCGCTCTATCCCTTCCGCGTTGCCGGAGGTATAAACGTGCTCCGTGATGCCCTGTCCCGCAAAAATGTCCTGGATTTTTCCTACGGCAAGGACTTCCTTCCCCGCCTTTTTCAGATGATCCAGCATGGTATCCTTGGGTGGCAACAGGGAAAAATCATGTCTGTGCGCAGTCCTTGTAAACGGGCCGTCCTTCGGTCCGATAAAGGGCCGTGCAATAACGCGCCCAACGCCATGCTCTCCCTTAAGGATCTCCCTTGCAATGCGGCAGTCCTCATAGAGTTCCTCAAGCGGAACCACTTCCTCATGCGCCGCGATCTGAAACACGCTGTCCGCGGAAGTATAGACAATAAGATCTCCCGTCTCAAGGTGCCTGTTTCCGTACTCCTGGATCACGGCCGTACCGGAATAGGGGCGGTTGCACAATACGCCTCTTCCCGTCCGTCTGGAGAATTCATCCAAAATCTCCCTTGGAAATCCCTCCGGATAGGTAGGCAGGGGCTTTGGAGATACCACGCCCGCGATTTCCCAGTGACCGATGGTGGTATCCTTTCCCATGGATTTTTCCCGGAGTCTGCCGTAGCTTCCAATGGGTGAATCGTTCTTCTCCATAACCGTCACGCCGTCTATGTTAAATAATCCCAGCTTCCAAAGGTTTGGCACGCGGAAAAAGGGACTGCCCGCAACACTTCGCAAGGTGTTCACGTTCACGTCCCCAAAAGCCGCTGCATCCGGCTCTTCTCCAATTCCGAAGCTGTCCAATACGATCAAAAATACTCTCTTCATGCGTATCTCCCCTTCACGTGAATCAGGACATTTGCCATTTGATTCTACCACGTTTTTTAAATTCTGTATACATTTTTTCAAATTCTGCCGGTTTTCTTTTCTTTTACTCCTCTTATGCGCTTCTTTTTTCTTTTTCTTCTCAGTCCTTCACCACCGTGCTGATGATAATGTTCTCCGCATTTACCTCCGTCTTCCTCCTCACAATGTCTTCGATCTGCGCTCTCTGGGCGTCGCTCAGGGAAACTGCATTGACGACCACGTCCACGCCATCGTCCGAAATGCTTACCACTACGTCCGAAAACCCCTTGGCTTCCAAAAGGATTTCCGCCGCCGCTTCCTTCTCCGCGATCCGGGTCATTTCCACCATACTGTTTACGGCCTGCTGTTTTTGATCCTCACTGACAAATTCGTTATTGATCAGCTCAAGGAGCGTAGCTTTGTTTCTTGCCCTGGTCTGTTCCTTTAGGAGCTTGGCATCCGCCAGGATCGCACCTCCCGCAGAAGTAAGAACGGCTTCCCCCGGGATCTCTCCCTCATCGGGAACTGCTGCGCCGCCCGCATTCTCATATACCAGATCCATGCCGTCTTCCAAATAGTCCTCCGCAATTACGTTCAAGTCACTGTCCAGACTTGCGATCTCACCGGTTTCTCCCGCCGTGATCCCGCGCAGCGTCTCCAGATCCTCCTCGGAAAGATCAAGGAGTCCGTCAAATTCATCCAATGCCGCACCGTCTTCCTTGACGGAGGAAGCCACGTAATTCTCCGTGATCACCTTGCCGGAATCCACTGCCTTTGTCTCTCCGCCGTTTTCATCCTTCATGGTATTTTCCGCATATTGCAAATATCCTGCGATGGCTATCATGATCGCAAGCGCGGTGATCATCAATTGGTTTTTTTTAAGAATGTTTTTCACTGTTTTCCTCCCTGCCTTCCTTGAGATAGTTTATTCTATTCCGTCATGAGACGAGATATGCCCTAACTTTAACACTTTCACTTTATGTGCTTCCAAACCGTAAAGCGCCATGACGGCCTCCGTCAGCTCTGCCCTGACGTTTCCAGTTCCCACGCCGGCAGCCGCCACGATCACGCCCTCGATCTTGGGATAGATTTCCTTCACCACCGAAGCCCCGGATCCATGGCCCCCCTGCATCAGGGAAAAGCTCTCCCGGTTTTGCTCTACCACAAGCTCTCTGGACTGCCTCAGGGAAATCAGGACACGGACCTCCCCGGCGCCCTCCACCGAAGACAAAATATCGCGCAGATCCTTCTCCATCTGCATTACGTACGCCCGCTCGTCAAAGACTGCCTCCTCCCACTCCTCCCGCAAACCGTCACTTTCCATTGTTCCACCGGTGCCCGTACCCGAAAGACCCGTT
>ONSO01000166.1 GCA_900320485.1 uncultured Lachnospiraceae bacterium
CTCGTTTATGCTCCGGATAGAGGATACGGATCAGGAGCGTTTTGTGGAAGGTGCCGTGGAACTCATTAACCGGACCCTAAAAGAGACGGGGCTTACCTATGACGAAGGCCCTGATAAGGACGGCGGATACGGTCCTTACGTGCAAAGCGAAAGAGTAAAGACCGGCATTTACATGAAGTATGCCAAGGAGCTGATAGATAAGGGCGAGGCTTACTATTGTTTCTGTGACAAGGAGAGACTTGCCACGCTTAAGACGGAGGTTGTGGAGGGCAAGGAAATCTGCATGTATGACAAGCATTGCCTGGGACTTTCCAAGGAAGAGATCGAGGCAAATCTTGCCGCAGGAAAACCCTACGTCATCCGCCAGAACATCCCAAATGAGGGTACGACTACTTTTGTGGATGAGCTGTATGGTGCCATTACCGTTGACAATGCTGAGCTGGATGACATGATCCTCATTAAGTCTGACGGCTATCCCACCTATAATTTTGCCAACGTGGTAGATGATCATACCATGAACATTACGCACGTGGTAAGAGGAAATGAGTATATTTCTTCATCGCCCAAGTACCAGAGACTATATGATGCTTTTGGGTGGAAGAGCCCTACTTACATTCATTTGCCCCTTATCACGGATGAGAATCACAAAAAGCTTTCCAAGAGATCAGGGCATTCTTCCTTTGAGGACCTGATGGATCAGGGATTTCTTGCAGAGGCCGTTGTTAATTACATAGCGCTTCTTGGCTGGAGCCCCGAGGATAACCGCGAGATCTTTTCTTTGGAGGAGCTGATCAAGGAATTTGATTACCACAGGATCAGCAAATCCCCTGCCGTATTTGACATTGTGAAGCTACGCTGGATGAACGGCGAGTATATCAAGGCCATGGATTTTGATAAGTTTTATGAGAAGGCGGAGGGGTATCTTAAACAGGCCCTGAAGAAAAACTTTGACCTAAAGAAGATCGCGGCCATGGTAAAGACCAGAATTGAGGTATTCCCCGACATTCCGGCACTTGTGGATTTCTTCGAGGAGCTTCCTGAGTATAGCCCCGAGATGTATACTCACAAGAAAATGAAGACTAACGCGCAGACCTCTCTTGAGGTGCTAAGGGACTTGCTTCCCATACTGGAAGCACAGGAGGACTACAGTAATGACGGGCTGTATGCCACCCTGACGAAATACGTGGAAGAAAAAGGCGTGAAAAATGGCTACGTAATGTGGCCCATCCGTACGGCCGTTTCCGGGAAGCAGATGACTCCCGCAGGCGCTACGGAAATCATGGAGATCATTGGGAAAGAGGAGACCTTAAAGAGGATCCGGAAGGGAATCGAGCTTCTGGAGAATGCCTGAAGACTTTGCGGAAGCCTTAAACAGTTCCCAAAGGGAGGCTGTTACGTTTGAAGGATCCGGGCCGCTGCTTGTATTGGCGGGACCCGGATCCGGAAAGACCCACGTCCTGACCCAAAGAGTGCGATACCTCACGGAAGTTTTGGGAGTGATCCCGGAGAAGATCCTGGTCCTTACCTTTACGCGAGATGCCGCCATCTCCATGAAAGAACGCTATTTTAACGCCATTCAAAGCGTGAAACGTGAAAATGTTTCACAGGCCGTGAAACAAAATGATGTTTCACAAACCGTGAAACAAACCATTGTTTCACAATCCGTCAACTTCGGTACGTTTCATTCCGTCTTTTATCAAATCTTGAAACAATCCACAGGTATAAGGGACAAACAAATGCTTACGGATGCGGAGAAAAAAAGAATTTTGCTCCCCATTCTTGATAAAGTGTTGCCAAATTTAAGCTTTTTGGAAAAAAACGGACAATGGCTGGAGCTGATGCCGGTCATTAGCTTTTATAAGAATACCGGTGACCTGAAGGAGGCAGTAAGACGCCTCCTTCCTGAAGTACAGGTTCATTTTGAAGAGATCTATCAGGATTACGAGACAAAGCGCAGACAGCTTGGAAAACTGGATTTTGATGACATGCTGACGGATTGCCGTAAAATGTTTTGCGAGAACACATCACAAAGGGAATATTGGCAGGAGAGATTTTCACATATCCTGATCGACGAATTTCAGGACGTAAATCCGGCGCAATATGAGATCGTAAAGCTTCTTTCCAAGGCACCTCACAATATTTTTGCCGTAGGAGATGACGATCAGTCCATTTACGGGTTCCGTGGCGCGGATCCCTCCTGCATGAAGCGGTTTGCGGAGGAATTTCAGGCAAAACAGATTGTGCTGAACGTGAATTACAGAAGCGTGCCTGAGATCGTTGGAAAGTCTTCAAAGCTCATTGGCCATAACCGGGACCGATTTGCTAAGTCGATCAGGTCTTATCGGGAAGAAGGGGAATCCTTTTTGAAAACAGGAAAAGAAAATGGAAAAGAAAGAAATTCCAAAATAGAAAATGCTAAGGCAGCGGAAGGGGTTTTCCAAAAAGGCTTTACGGACAGGGATCAGGAGCTTTCTTACGTAATTCAGACCTGCGAAGAGTTTCTGAAAAAAGACGGCAGGGAAACCATGGCCATATTGTTCCGCACAAACAGAAATCTTCAGCGGATGGCCTTTGCGTTAAAGGCAAGAGGAATTCCCTTTGCCATGCGGGAACGTCTTCAAAACCCTTACCAAAATGAATACGTGGCCGACGTCATGGCCTATTTAAGGCTTGCCCATGACGAAGGTGACGTTACGTCCCTTTCACGGATCGTCAATAAGCCCTCGAGATACGTAACGCGGGAAGCACTGGCATATTGCAGGGAAGCATGGCAAGGCGAGGGGGATGAAAGTCAGTATACAGGGGAAGGACGACAGATTGCAGGGGAGGGACGACAGATTGCAGGGGAGGGACGACAGATTGCAGGGGATGGACGACAGATTGCAGGGGATGGACGGCAGATTGCAGGGGAAGGATGGCAGATTGCAGGGGAAGGACGGCAACCCGTGGAAAAAGGATGGCGCACAAGCCGGGACCGCAAGGAAGTCCGTCAAGGGGCCGTGGAACTGCTGGCCGCTTATTATCAAAATAAAAATGACGGGATTTTTGAACAATGCAGGATCTTACTAAAGCATCTTCAAACGGTCAAAAAGCTTTCGCCATATACTGCGGTGCAATACGTAAGAAGGGTGATCGGGTATGACGGATGGATAAGGAAAGAGCTGAAAAACCAAACGGACTTGCGTGAAGAAGCCCTGGAAACGCTGGAATGGCTGACGGAGGAAGCAAAAATGCGGGAATCCGTAAACACGTGGCTGGAATCCTTGGAGGATGAAGCGGGGGGAGGAATGCAGAGAAACCGTGAGCGCATAATGCAAAGCAGGAACGGCAAGGATTTGAAGGAAAAACCCGGAGAAAGACTATGCCTGATGACGGTACATGCCTCAAAAGGCCTGGAATTTGACAGGGTAATGATTCCGGACGTAAATGAACGGAACTACCCAAGGGGAAGTATGCAGGATGATAAGTCGCTGGAAGAGGAACGCAGGATTTTTTACGTTGGGATGACGCGGGCGAAGACGGCCCTGGAACTATTATACGTTACGGGAACGGAAGGAAATTCCGCTCCCGCATCAAGATTCTTAAGGGAATTAGACTAATTCGTCAAACTCGGAATTGTCAAGGAATTCATCAAAGGCGTCAGCCACCTTTTCGTACTCCTCGTCATCATCGATGTAGCCAAGTTCAGGCTCTTCGTTGGGATCGTCGGGATTCTCGGAATAGCGGTAGAACCAAACCTCGCCATCCTCGTTTTCACCCTTTTCGTTCAAAGGAAGAAGGACAATGTAATCCTTTCCTTCCACGTCAAGAATGGTAACGATGGAGCAGGTAACGCTGGTTCCGTCCTCCAAGTCAAGATCAACGGTCATTTCTTCATCGGCTTCATAGTTTTCCTTTGCCATGTTTCTTCTCCTTCACGGTTTTTGCTTGTGATTTTAAGAAAAATCATATATAATGGTTTCGTGGTTACTATATCTGATTTTAGACAAAAAGTCAACGAAAAGCTTGGAGGACCCATGGGAAAAAGATTCACGTTTACGTATGTCTCCGATGCAAAGGAGTGCGGGCTTATCTTATATGACGGAAAAACAAGACGTGAGCATGGAAGGTTTCCCTTCCCGGAGGAAAAGCGCATCGGCCGTAAATGGCGGATGGATCTGGAACTTGACGATTCAAAAGATTGGCTCTATCAGTTCCGTGAGGGGGAATGCAGACTGCCGGATCCAAAGGGCAGGGAATTTATTTCGCCTAAAAGATACGGAGAGGAAAAGGCGCCGGAAGATCTTTTCGGCGTAATAAGAAACCATGACTTTGACTGGATGGGAACCAAGCAACCGAAGATTCCTTATGAAGATTGCCTTATCTATTGCCTTCATCTTCGCGGATTTACCAAGCACGCTACGTCAGGCGTTAAAAATCGCGGCACTTTTTTAGGCGTTACGGAAAAAATCCCCTATCTGAAGGAAATAGGAGTGACGACTCTTGAATTCCAGCCAATCTGTGAATTTATGGAGAAAAAGAAGGTGATTTCCGGGGGGCCTTCCGCCAATCTGAATTATTGGGGGTACACAGAGGGCTTTTATTATGCGCCCAAATCGGATTACTCGAAAAACGAACCCGTAAGGGAATGCAAGGAAATGATCAGGGCCCTTCACGAAGCGGGGCTGGAGGTGATCCTTCAGTTTTATTTTCCGAAGGAATTTAATCCCATGGAAATCCCTGAGATCCTGAGATTTTGGGTGGAAGAATACCGTGTGGACGGTTTTCACCTGATCGGCGAGGATCTGCCTGCTGACCTGATCGCTAGAGACCCGGAGCTTTCGGAAACCAAGATCTGGTATTACGCTTTTCATCCGGAAGGGTTATATGGTAAAAGAGGAACGCCGGCTTATAAAAATCTCGGCCTTCTTAGGGATGATTTTCTTTACGAGGGAAGGCGGTTCCTGAAAGGAGAAGAAAACCTTGTTTCCGCCATGATGGGGCATCTTAGAAGCATTCCCGCCGCCTTGGGTCGCATAAATTATCTTTCTACTTATTGGGGCTTTACCCTGATGGACATGGTCTCCTATGATTTTAAGCATAATGAGGCCAACGGGGAAGAAAATCACGACGGAACGGATTACAATTGTAGCTGGAACTGCGGTGAAGAAGGCCCGTCCCGCAAAAAGAAAATCCGGGCGCTGCGTTTGCAGCAGATCAAAAATGCCCTGTGCCTACTGTTTTTTGCTCAGGGAACGCCCAGGATTTTTATGGGGGATGAATTTGGAAACAGTCAGAAAGGCAACAATAATCCCTATTGTCAGGACAATGATATTTGTTGGCTGAATTGGTCAATGACCGAGAAAAACAAGGAAATTCTGGATTTCTTTATCTTTTTGGCGCAGTTAAGGATGGACAATCCCATCTTGCACCCTGCAAGGGAGGCGCAGATGATGGACTTTATTTCCTGCGGCTATCCGGATCTTTCGTGTTGCGATAATATTTTGGAGCACATTCTTTGGCGTCAATCGGAACAGTTGTGTACCCGATGAAGTCCTGTTATTTATGGGAGGTAGATATTGAATGTTTCCCGGCAGAAAGAAACGGATCATGACATTTTTCAATGCCAGATTCGGGAAAGACCCGACGGATTCCGCTGAGGCGCTGCGCTGCAGAGACCGTCTTCCTCAGGTCCGTATTTTGGACGAAACTCTTTCCGGTACAGCGGAAGAAAACCCATATAGTATCGATGAGATCACATGGACAGATCTTGAAATGGACGAAGTATTTCTGCGGATCAATCAGACCGGCAGTTATATCGGCGAACAGGTCCTGTATCAGACCCTGCATAATGGCAGTGAGACCTTTTTCCGGGAAAACCGGGACTGGA
>ONSO01000180.1 GCA_900320485.1 uncultured Lachnospiraceae bacterium
GACAATTCTATTATACCATATCTGGTGAGGAGTTATTTGTTTTTTTATAATAAAAAATGCCGTAATAATGCGGCTTGTGGCGTTTCGCAAACGCCTAGATAAAATAACACAAAGGAGGGGCCCAATTCGTGCGAAGCGCGGAATCCTGAGCGAAGAGGTCTCGGAATGGCGAAGCGATTCCGAGATCCGAACGAAGTGAGGACGTGCAGCCTTAGAGCACGCGAAGGAAATTGGGAAGATGCCTTGTGGGTAACAAAACACAAAGGAGGGACGTCATGAGGGAATTGGAATGGAAACTTCGGGAGGGGAGTCTATATTACGTAAGGCAGGGGCGGGGGATCGAGATCACGCGTTACCAGGGACTGGCCGGGCAGGTGATCATTCCGGAGACGCTGCCCTGGGAAGAGGAAGGAAAAGAGGAGGGCGGGGCGGAGAGTCTTCCCGTGAAGCAGATCGGGAAGAAGGCGTTCCTTAGCAGGAAGTACCTGCGCAGCGTCCTTATGCCGGCGTCCGTGGAAAATGTGGGGGATTACGCCTTTGCGTATTGTGACGGGCTTAGGGAGGTAAGGTTTGGCGGAAGGGACGTGCACTTTGGGAAAGCCGTTTTTATGGAATGCAGGAGCCTTCGAGGCATTTATTTCCCGAAGAAAGCGGGAGAAGACCGGGATATGGAGGGTGCCGCCGCATTGCTGGCTGCAGCAGTGACGCGAATGGACAGCCCCTATCTTTTAGATGCCGGCGAGGCGGGAAATAAGGAATGGCTGGAAAAGTGGGATGCAAGGATGCTGGCCATTCTGGGAACGGCGGATGACGAGGGATATTCCAAGCAGATCCTTTGCGGGGAAGAGGATTATGAGAGTGCGGATCTGGAAACCTTTTTGTCAAACAGCCGTAAGAGGAAGGTACGCCTTATGCTTCTAAGGCTCCTTTGGCCCATGGGATTAAAGGAGGACGGGAAGGACGCGCTGAAACGCTATCTGACGGAGAGGACCAAGGGCGGGATGACGGAAGAAACCTGGGAAGTTGTGAGGGACGAGTACGGAGACAGGCGGGAATATTATGAACTCTTTGCCTCCATAGGGTGTCTGACAAAGGAGAACGCGCCGGCGGTCATTGCCCAGACGCGGGAGGATGATCCGGAGATGAAGGCCTTTTTCCTAAAGTATCAGGCGGAGCATTTTGGCGTCGCGGCGGCAGATTTTTTTGATGATCTTGAGTTATAAATTCTTAAGGAATATTAAGGATTTTGCCTTGCTTTTCGGCCGTTTTAAGTTGGACAAAAGAGCTGTGACGTGTTAAAATAAGCGAAGTGAGGACGTGCCGGAGGGCACGCCGCGAGGGGCCCGATTCATGCCCCGCGACATGCGAAGCAAGGAGGCCGGGGGAGTGGGGAGAGATCCCGGGGAAGGGACCCCGATCCGTGCCCCGCGACGCGCGAAGCAAGGACGTACCGGAGGGTGCGCCTAAAATATAAGAATGCAGGAGGAATCGGCAATATGGCTATGACTTATGAACAGATCAAGGCAAAGGTGGAAAAGTACGGTCAGCAACAGGTCCTTAGGTACGTGGACGAGCTTACGGAGGCGCAGAAGGAGGTCTTGTTTGCTCAGATCGAGGCAACGGACATGGACGTCATTGAATGTTGCAAGCACAAGGAGGATTTGGTGAAGCGCGGAGTGATCTCTCCTCTGGGCGCCATGGAGCTTCCCGAGATCGAAGCAAACAGGGAGAGCTTTACAAAGACCGGCCTGGAAGCCATCAGGGCCGGAAAGGTAGGTGCGGTGCTTCTGGCAGGAGGCATGGGTACGAGACTTGGCAGTGACAACCCCAAGGGAATGTATAACGTGGGCATCACGCGGAAACTGTACATTTTTGAGTGCCTGATCAATAATTTGATGGACGTGGTAAAGCAGGCGGATACCTGGATCCATCTCTTTGTAATGACCAGCGACAAGAATAATGACGCCACCGTAAAGTTCCTGACGGAGCATGAATTCTTTGGATATAACAAGGATTACGTGCACTTCTTTAAGCAGGAGATGGCGGCGGCAACGGATTATAACGGCAAGATCCTTTTGGAAGAAAAAGGCAAGCTTTCCACTTCTCCCAACGGAAATGGCGGCTGGTTTATTTCCCTTCAGAAAAACGGTCTTTTGGATCTTGTGCATGAGCAGGGGATTGAATGGATCAACGTATTTGCGGTGGACAACGTGCTTCAGCGGATTGCGGATCCCTGCTTTATCGGTGCCACCATCCAAAAGAATTGCGTGGTAGGTTCCAAGGTGGTACGCAAGGCCGCTCCTGGCGAGAAGGTCGGCGCAATGTGCCTGGAGGACGGAAAGCCTTCCATCGTGGAATATTATGACATGACGCAGGAACTCATGGACGCAAAGAATGAAAAGGGTGAGCCGGCGTATAACTTCGGCGTGATCCTGAATTACCTGTTCTTTGTGCCGGATCTCGAGAAGATGATGGCGAGCCTGCCCCTTCACGTGGTGGAGAAGAAGATCCCTTATCTGGATGGAAACGGCAACCTTGTAAAACCGGAATCGCCTAACGGCTATAAGTTCGAGAGCCTTGTCCTCGACATGATCCATCAGCTTTCCAGCTGTCTGCCCTTCGAGGTGGTACGTGAAAAAGAGTTCGCGCCCATCAAGAACAAGACCGGCGTGGACTCCGTGGAGAGCGCAAGAGAACTGCTTCAGAAAAACGGCGTGACGCTGTAGATACGTTGGGGCCCGGGGCGGACAGGTGGCTCTCCCAGGCACGCTCGCGCTCCGGGTGCAGCGTAGCAGTACTAAGGCGCCAAAGGACGTCGCCTAAGTACTGACGCTTGGCACACGGGCCTGGGGAGAGCCACCAGCCCGCCCCGGGCCCCTTGCGTTACGTCTACCACGAATAAGCGCCAAAAATTTTCTATAGGCCCGCCCCGGGCCCCTTGCGTTACGTACTGCGCCTCGGGGATGAGATGCCGTACCTATGGCTGAGCGGACGCCTTACGGATGGCGCTTTATCTGCCTTGCCTTTTGGGATGAGTTGTCGGGACAGAGAGGATGGACGGGGGGCTTACGGAACAATTAGCCGGACGCATTTAGCGAACCCGCCGTTCGAATAGTCGATTTCGAGGACTGTCTGAGGAGCGAAGCGACGAGTTCCGCAGAAATCGACTGAGCCATGAGAACGACCGGTGAGCTTAGTGCCGGCCGAGCCGTTACGAAAGCCACCGCCCGTCCGGAAAGGCCCGGAGGGAGGAAATGTCAAGGCCCGGCGACGGGAGCAACCAAGGCCCGGCGGGCAGGAGAGAAGGGGGAAAAATGGGAGTTATCAGGTATACGTTTTACTCCAAGGTACTTGGAGAGCAGACAAACGTCTGCGCCATTGTTCCGACCTACGAGGCATGGCGGGACAAAATGGACTACAAAGACTATTATGCACAATATGGCAAAAAGAAACTACTCTTTGTCATGCACGGCGGCTCGGATGACAGTACCCTGTACCTTCGAAGGACCCGCATTGAAGAATACGCGTATGAGCGCGACCTCATTGTGATCTTCCCGGAGGTGCGCAACAGTTTTTACGGCAACATGGTGCATGGCAAAAAATACTTTGATTATATTTCAAAGGAGCTGCCCGAACTGGTGATGAACGCCCTTCCCGTTTCCAGGGAGCGCAGGGATCATTTTGTGCTGGGAAATTCCATGGGCAGCCACGGCTCCTTTAAATGGGCGCTGAACCGCCCGGATTTCTTCGCGGCGGCTGTCGGCATGTCCGGGGCGGGAGACCTTGAAGAGCTTGGATTCTACAGCCCCATGTCCGTTCGCGTGCGGAATTCCTTTGGAACCATCGAGGAATATCGCGGAAGCATGAATGATTTTAAGCATCTATACCGCAAAATGCTGGAAAATGGCACGGAGTTTCCAAGACTCTATGCTTGCTGCGGTACCGAGGACGGCTTTTATCCAGGCGCGAAGAAATTTGCGGAAGATGCCAAGGCTGCGGGAGTGCCCATCGAATGGTTTGAAAGCCCCGGAAAGCATGAATGGGTTTATTGGGATGCCATGCTTCCGAAGATGCTTGACTGCATGATAAAGGGGGTGTAGGCCATGGGAATGATGCATTTTGATTATCTGTCGACGGTGCTTGGTTATCATACAAGCATTTATTATATCCTTCCGGCCTGTACCCATGAGGGAAAAGAGCCCAAGGCAACGCTGTATCTTTTGCACGGCGGCGGAGGAAACGGACTGGACTGGATCCGCTACACCTCCATTGAACGATACGCGGATGAATTTGAAGTTGCGGTTGTGATGCCGGAGGTGGACGGAAGCTGCTTCTATGCTGACATGAAATATGGATATAATTACTTTACGTTCTTAAAGGATGAAGTGATAACCGTGACGGAGTGCCTGCTCCCCGTAAATAAGACGGCGGATAAGCGCTTGGTGGCGGGGCTTTCCATGGGAGGCTACGGCGCGTTTAAGTGGGCGTTTAACTGTCCCGATGATTTTTACGCGGCGGCAAACCTTTCCGGAATTTCCTCCATTGTGGATCTGTTTACGGATCCCGCTTCCTTTGCGTCCAAGAGCGTTGACGATCCCTGCGGCGTGATCGCCCTGGACTTTGGAAGCATTGAGGAGCTGCGCGGCAGCATGAATGATTCCAAGTATTGGATCGATAAGGCGGCAGCGGAGGGGACAAAGCTTCCCAAGCTCTTTGCCGGCATTGGCACGGAGGACTTTAGCTACAAGTTTGCGGCGGATTACCTGAAGTACTGCAAAGAGAAGGGGGTTGAGGTGCACTATGAAGAGATGCCCGGCGGCCACGAGTGGAAGGTATGGGACGAGATGATCCAGAGATTCCTTGCGTGGAGCGTAAGGAAAACTTTTTTTCTGCCATGCAAATAGGGGGGCGTCGAGGTGAACAAGCTTCACAAATCGGGATTCAGTGAGCTGGTAAAGAGTCAAACAGCCAATTTTGACATAAATGCCTTATTTATATGCTTATTTTTCTCTTCTTTTAAGTGTAAAGCATATAAATACTTGAAACGGGCGATTTTTATATGCGTCAGCGAGAAAAAAATCAAATGTTTCAACGGATTTGCACGGATAAAATATTGTAAATCGGAATAATTGGCTGTGTGGAACATTAGAAATTGGAAAAATGCGCATATAAAAACAAGGGTTCCGCAGGTTTTATTACAAGACGGTAGAAT
>ONSO01000020.1 GCA_900320485.1 uncultured Lachnospiraceae bacterium
AAAAACACGTAGAAACGCTGATCGGGATCGGTTACAGATTTACCTAGTGGCAGGTACGCAGGATGAAACGAAATGGGAAAATACAAACCACAAGAAAATATCTGAGGCAGAAATTTGTCAGGGTGATCCTTGCGGCTCTGGGCTTTGCGTTTCTGCCGTTTTTTTTGATCGTTATGATCCAAAATCTGTTCGGCGTAAACCGGGTGCAGGAAAATGAAGCCGCAGAGTTGCTGCGCGAATCCCGAGAGGACATTGACGTGTCGGAGCTCCTAAGGAAAGGCGGCAGCGCTGCCATTGTGGATGAAGACTTTTACGTGACGCCCCTTGGGGGAGACGGTATTTTCGGGAAGGACAGGCTCAGCACGCAGGAGTGGACGGATTTCCTTTGTAATGCGGAAAAAACGATGGGGTGGGAAACCGACGTTGCCTATCATGACGGAGAGGACAGGTATTTTCTTGTGATAAAAAAGCCGCAGGCGGTCACTTTCAGCATTACCGTCTTCTTCAACCGGGAGGCAGTTCATTATCGGAAAACGGTGGCATCGTTTCTGGCAATCTTTTCCACGTATTTTATTGCATTGATCTTATTTGTTGCATTTTATTCCAAGAGGGCGGCAAGGCGCATGACGGATTCCGTGGAGGAGGTGTCACGGGGGGCTCAAAGGCTTGAAAGCGGTCAGTATGAAGTGGACTTTGGAAATGGTGAAACTGCAGAGCTGGATGAACTTGGAAAAGCCATGCATCATCTGGCGGGGGAATTAAAGGCCAGGGAGGAGATACGCAGGGAGGAAGAGGAGAAGCGAATGCTTCTGGTTTCGGAGCTTTCCCATGATCTGAAAACGCCTCTTGCAAGCGTGCAGGGTTATAGCGAAATGCTGCTGGGAAGGGTAGAGGATGAGGAAAAGCGGAGGGATTATTTGAAAATAATACATGATAATTCCGTGCGGGCCAATTCCATTTTACAGGCGCTGTTTACCTATTCGAAGCTTGGAAGCGCCGGATACAAGCCTGAATTTGAAACCGTGGATCTTTGTGAGTTTTCAAGGCGCATTATGGCGGAGTACGTTCCAAGGTTTGAGGAGGCCGGTTTTACGTACCGGCTGGCCATTCCCGAGGAAGAGATCTTAGTAAAGATGAATTGTGATCTTTTCAGAAGGGTATACGACAATCTCATCGAAAACTCCATGAAGTATAATCAGGCAGGCGTTACCATCGGCATGACCATCGCGCGGGAGAAGGATCAGGTAAGGATCGCGGTATTTGATGACGGCGTGGGAATTCCTAAGGAGTGTGCGGAAAGAATCTTTACGCCATTTTATCGCATAGATGGCGACGTTAGCGGAAAGAAAAGCGGAGGAAGCGGCCTTGGGCTTGCAATCGTAAAAAGAATCGTGGAGCTGCACGGAGGGGAGATCGCATATACATCCGTAGAAGAAAATCATGGTTGCCGTTATGAGATAGGCATGCCCATGGCATAACCGATCGGGGCATTTGTGATCCCGGGCGGCATTTTGCTAAATTTCGTTTCGTAATATTACGTTTCAAAATTTAAGACGAATTTAAGACGGCGTTATGCTTCTTTCAACATCCAAGTGATAGGATGATCTCAAACTGAATGGAAAAGAGGTTTGAGCATGAAGAAGCATGACGCCGTTCTTTGGTTTTTATTTGTTATTTTTGTGGCGATCCGCATGACGTGCAGGATGCCCTATTGGATCATCCTTGCCTTAGAGACCTGCGGGCTTGCCGTTTCGCTCCTGATTAAGACGAAGATGCCGTCCGCAAGGTATGTGGGGATGTCCGTTGCCTTCGCCGTCGTCAGTACGGCTGCGTACCTTGGATATCAAAGAAATCCATGGATACTTCTCTATGGACTGCGGGCGGGGATCCCCACGCTTTTGTGTTCGCTGGCGGTTTTTTCCGTCATGGAAAAGCGGGGCGGCCTTCTGCTTCTTTCGAAAAGCGGGAAGCATCCCCTGATGAAAAGCATTATGATTTCACTGGCGCTCGGCGGAGTGCTTTCGGTGATCAATTTCTTTTTGTCCGGGCAGGAGGCAGCCTTTGAATTCAGTCTGTGGAAGGTACTTCTTAGCCTGAATCCGGCGATCTATGAGGAGATGGCGTGCAGGGCGATCTTTTTTGCATTTTGTATCTGGCATGCCCATGGGAAAATGAACGTCTTTCAAAAGTTTACCGCGTATTTTATGGCATGCGTTCCCCATGCGGCCGTGCACGGATATCCGCTGATCCAAACCATGGAGCTGTGCGTATTGTTTGGCCTGCCCTTTGCCATTTTACAAAAGAAAAGGGATCTGACAAGTGCCATGATCGCGCACGGACTTGTGGATGCCGTGCGTTTTACGGTAATGGGAATCTAAAAAAGTAAATAAAATGAGATGATCAGTAGAAAAAGGAGAGAGGGAGAGCATGAAAAAAGTTTTGAGAATCTTTGGAATTGTTCTGCTGGGGTTTGTGTTGCTCTTTGTAGCATTCTTGTTTGGCATTAAAATATGGAATCACGTAGCCATGAATGGCGAGAAGGAATTGCTTCAAAATCACCCGGGGACGAGGGTTGAGGTGGATGGCAGCAGCATGAATCTTTACGTCGAGGGGGAGGGAGCCCACACGCTGGTATTTCTTTCGGGGTGGAAGGTTCCGTGTCCCATCTTTGAATACAGGCCGTTGTATTCCAAGTTGAGTGATGAATACAGGTGTGTCGTGATCGAAAAGTTTGGATATGGCTTTAGCGACGGCTTTGACGGACCGCGTGATTTTGATACTCTGGTAAGGCAGGACCGGGAAGCGCTTCAGAAAGCGGGGATGGAGGGACCTTACGTATTGTGTGCACATTCCCTGTCAGGTTTTGAGGCTGAGCTTTGGGCTGAAAAGTATCCCGAAGAAGTGGAAGCGATCATTGGGCTTGACATGTGTCTGGCGGGCTGTTTTGATCCCGCAGAGGATTTCAAGAGTAGTGAAACTCAGAATAAGCTTGATAGGGTCGGCGCTTTCTTTGGAATCAACAGGTTTTTAATGAGCATCAGTGAATTTGAAGGGCTCTCAGAGGAGGAAATCAGGCAGTACATTGCCGTTGGATGCAAAAACCTTGGAAACAGTACGGCAGCCCGCGAATATGAGGGAATCATTCCGGTTTTTGAGGAATTAAGCGGCATGCCGCTGCCGAAGGCTCCGACGATCCAGTATGTTTCAGGCGTGAACCGGGAGAAAGAGCTCTGGGTAACGGCACACCGGAAATTTGTGGAAGCTTCGCAAAACGGAAAATACGTTCAATTGGAGTGCGGGCATTACGTTCATAATTTCGAATCCGACAGAATTGCGAGAGAGGTCAAGGAATTACTTGATAACGGAGTTGCTTGTCAATAAAGTGGAAAAAGCCCGAAAAATAAGGCATGCAACGGCATTTAACTGGATTGTTAACGGCCGTTGCGGGATTGCCAAGTAAGGTTGGTAGCCTTTTTTGACGAAAAATTTTATGCTTTTCTCATCAAATCACGGGAGGAAAGCATAAATGAAAAAAACACTGGCAAACATTATTTCAGGATGTAATCCATTCAGTAAGAAAGAGGAAGATAACAAAATTTTGTATTCCATCAGAATACTACTGTCGGCTTATCTGATCTATTTTCTGGGGCTGATCATCGGAGAAGCGGTCATCATCCTCGGCTCCATGCCCTTTGGCTATAACGCAACCGACCGGCAGCTTCCTCAGGACGTGATGCTTTTATGTTCCTTTTTTGGCTACGCGTTTGTAATATTTGTGGTTATTCTTTATGCGGTAAAGATCGCGAAGCTGAGCCTGAAGAGCATCGGCATGAATGAAAACGTAAAAACAATTCTAAAAGGCATGCTTCTTGGCATCCTTTCTCTGGCAATCATCATCTTCATCCTTCTGGCAAGCGGTGTCATAAGCTATGACGGAAGGAACCGGGACGTGAACTGGCTGCAAATTCTTCTCTTTTTCTTTGCCTTCCTGGTACAAAGCGCCATGGAAGAAGTGCTCTGCAGGGGCTATCTCCTTCACAGGCTAAAGGAGAAGACGGGCCTTGCGGCAGCCATTGTGATGAATCTTCTGTTTTTCTCCGTATTTCATTTTTCAAAGCTTTTTGAAGAGGGCTTTTTGCTTGGCGTGGTCGGCGTGAGTAATCTTGTGCTGATCAGCTTGATTTTTAGCCTGCTGACCTGTTATGATAAGAATATCTATTCCGCACTGGGATTCCACTGGATCTGGAATTTTGCTCTGTATAACGTCGTTGGAATGAACCTGAGCGGGATCGAAGCCGAGGATGCCCTTTTCCGGATGTCAGTCATAAATGATTTTCTCGCCGGAAAAGGCTATGGGATAGAGTCGAGTCCGGTTACCACCGTGGTTCTTGGCGTAATTTTGTTCCTGATCGTACTGAGGGGGAAAGGCAGGGAGAAGAATGGACTTCAACAATAAATTATTTACACTCAGAAAACAAAAAGGTTTTTCCCAGGAAGAGCTTGCAAACCGCCTGAACGTTTCGAGGCAGACGATTTCAAAGTGGGAGGTGGGCGAATCAACGCCTGATCTGGAAAATCTGGTGGCCATCAGTGAACTGTTTGAGGTTTCCCTGGATGAGCTTGTACTGGACAAGGAGAAGGAAGTGCAGCCGCAGCCCGCCGCGGAGGGAACCGCGAAGGCGGACCTGTATACCGATCTGAAGGAGCACGTACTGACGCAGGAGAATAAAAGCAGGGCAAAAAAGGGGATGAAAATCGCTGCCATTGCATTTGGAATCTTTCTTTTGGTGGATTTGCTCTCGTTTATCATTTACGTTTCAATTTATGGATTACCTCAGTAAAAAACTCATAAAAAAGATAAAAAAATACTTGAAAAGAATTTTTAATTCCATTAGTCTTTTTTTAGGGCGCCCAAATCCATCTAAGAGGAGACTATGATTTCATGAATTACGAACAATTTCATAAGGTGATCGGGGAGAGCACGGGGAACGAGAGCAACGTGTGTCAGATCTATGCCATCAGGGACGAAAAGACGGTCTTTGACGATTGTTGGCGCGGGTTCCGGACAGACGATGCCGTGAACGTTAATTCCGTGACGAAAGGTGTTATGGCGCTGCTTGCAGGCATCGCCCTGGATCAGGGACGGATTAAGAGCGTGGATCAAAAGGTTCTGGATTTCTTCCCGGATTATAAGGTTAAGCGCGGGGAAAAGACGATTTATGACGTGACGATCCGGCATCTCCTTACCATGACGGCACCTTATAAGTATACCTCAGAGCCCTGGACAAAGGTCTGTACCTCCGGTGACTGGACCTTGGCGGTTCTGGACTTTCTGGGAGGCAGGAAGGGCATCACCGGCGAGTTTAAGTATGCCACGCTGGGGATCCAGATTCTGGCGGGGATCATCGAGAATGCCACGGGGGAAAGGTGCATTGATTTCGCAAACCGGTATCTGTTTCTGCCGCTGGGGATCCCGGAGCACGTCATTCACGGCGACAGCTCCAAGGAGGATCAGTTTGATTTCTTTATGAATAAAAAGCCAAGAAAGAACGAGTGGTACTCCGATCCTAAGGGGGTAGTTACTGCAGGCTGGGGACTTTGCACGTCCGCACGCGACCTTGCAAAGCTTGGCGCCGTGGTGGCAGAGGGCGGTACGTACAATGGAAAGAGAATCCTTTCGGAGGGTTATCTGAAGGAGATGACCGCGCCCCACTTAAAGCTTGGCGAGAGATTTGGCAACATGAATTACGGATATCTTTGGTACAAGCCCTATGACGACAGAGAGGTTTATGCCGCCATTGGAGATTCCGGAAACATTATCTACGCCGATACCGAAAAGCATATCTCGGTGGGTATGACGGGGACGTTCAAGCCCAGGATCTTTGACAGAGTCGAATTTATTGAGAAGAGACTATTGCCTGTGATCGAACAGGCATAGGCAAGGCCGGTTCGCCGAAGGCAACAAGAAGAGCCTGTGGTTCATGGAAGGCTGAAAATACTTGAGAAAAAGCTTGACAAAAAAATACTTCGGGTATAGAATTAAATTACTTCGAAGGAAGAACTAATTAAACCGACGGCTGCCAGGGGCATCCAAGGGCCAGGGGCATCCAAGGGCCAGGGGCATCCAAGGGCCAGGGGTCTGGGGGCATTCGTGGGACGGGAGCATTCATGGAACGGGACAAAGAGGAATTAACCGGTGAGATCTTGTTGAATTTCACAAACTATGTAGAAGAGGTAAAAGAACTGCTGACAATGGATCTTTGGGAGAATGTATTCCTGAATTGTTCCAAGAATGAGGTTCTGATCTTTTGGATGCTCTTTAAGGACAAGGAAGTCAACATGTCCGAGATTGCCGAATACATTCACGTTCCGCTTAATACGGCCACCGGAATTGTAGGCCGCATGGAAAAGAAAGGCCTGGTGGAAAGAACAAGGTCCAGGGAGGATAAGAGAATTGTCCTCATTACCTTCAGCGAAAAGGGCCGGGCGCAGTTTCAAAGGCTCGTGGACCAGCTGATGAATTATGGCGTCAAGGTGTTGGGAGAACTGACGCCCGCGGAACTGAAGCTGATCGAAGGCTTGATGACAAAGGTGAAAACGGTTCTGAAAGAGGAAAAGGCGAAGGAAGAACCGGCAAGAAGAATCCGGAAGATCACCATTGAATAGCCTTCGGCGAAAACGTCAAAGATGAGGATCAGGCAGGGCAGCTTATGGCTGCCTTGCATTAAAACAAATACTTCGGCAAAGGAACTATTCGCGAGACGAAATAATTCGGGAGAAAATGCGGGTATGTTACGTTCCGGCGTCGGGGAGGCAACGGAAGTGGGAGGAAATGAGATGAAGCGTATTTATATTTTTACGGGAAAAGGCGGCGTGGGAAAGAGCAGCGTGGCAGCGGCCCATGCCTTAAAAAGCGCGGAGGAGGGGAAGAAAACCCTGCTTGTCAGCACGGACATGGCGCACAATCTGTGTGACATATTTGAGGTGAAGCTGGGAAAGGAAATCGAAAACGTGCGTCCGAATCTTGATCTTTATGAAATTGATCCGCAGTACGTGATGGAGCAGGAATATGCGGAGATCTTTCATTATCTGGGAAGTTTGCTTGGCAGCGGCGAGGACGTTAATTTACAGGATTTAGGCATGATCCCGGGAACGGAGGAGCTCTTTTCCCTCCTCCGAATTGCCGCTCTGTATGAAGGCGGAACCTATGACAGGATCATCGTGGACTGTGCCCCCACGGGTGAGACCTTGTCGCTCCTTAAATTTCCGGAGCTTCTATCCTGGTATATGGAAAAGCTCTTTCCCATTGGCAAGGTTGGCGTACGCGTTCTCGCTCCCATGTCAAAGAAGCTTTTTGAGGTGGAGATGCCAAATAAAAATGCCATGAATGACATTGAAAAGATTTACCTGAAGCTGATCGGACTGCAGGACCTTCTCAGAAACCGCGAAGTCACCAGCATCCGGATTGTTGCGACGCCTGCAAAGATGGTGGTGGAGGAGACCAAGAGAAACTACATGTACGTGAATCTCTATGATTTCAACGTGGACGGATTATATATTAACAGGATCCTGCCCGCAGACGTGGGGAACGATTTTTTTGATCAGTGGATCGTGCTGCAAAGAGAGTACGTTCAGAGCCTTAAGGAGACATTCTCCGCGCTTCCCATTACGGAGATCCCCTGGTATGACGAGGAGCTCCGGGGCGTGGAAAATATCAGAAGGATCGTGGATGACGCGCTTACCGGGAAAGACGTTTTCACGGCCAGGGTCATTACGGAAAGGGAAAGATTTGAGGCAGTGGAAGGCGGCTATCGCTTAATGGTCTCCCTGCCGGGGGCAGATAAGTCCTGCGTTGACTTGTATCAGGCTTCCGCGGACATTGTGATCAAAGCAGGAAATTTTAAGAGGAACATACCGCTTCCAAATACCCTGAAAAGCTATGTCATTACGGGGGCTAAGTTTGAGGAAGGCTGTCTGGAAGTAACCTTTGGAAAGGAGGCATAACGTGAGCAGGGATTTAAGAGAGAGACTGAAAAAGGCAAGAGAGTATCAAAAAAGGGCCATTTTAGAGCTCCTTCCGGAGGGGATGGAAGGCCATCTTGAAGTGATCGGGAAGGAACTGCGTCTGATGGCGGAGGAGACGCTAGGGCGGGCCGTGACGGGATGTATGGGTAATTTGGAAACAGAGGAAGAAAGCAGCAACGCAAAGAAAGTAAATAAGGTGGAGATCAGATGAGAATCATAATTTATACGGGAAAAGGCGGTGTTGGAAAGACCAGCGTGGCGGCGGCAACTGCCTGCAGGCTGGCGCGGGATGGGAAGAGAGTGCTGATCATGAGTACGGATCAGGCGCATTCGCTTGGAGATTCCTTTGACTGCAAAATCGGGTATGAGCCCACGGAGATCGCAAAGAATCTTTTTGCCATGGAGATCGATACCGTGCATGAAGGGGAAAAAAGTTGGGGAAACCTAAAGGACTATTTTAAAAAGCTGCTTACCCTCAAGGGCGGCGGCGGGATTGAAGCAGAGGAGCTCCTGGTCTTTCCGGGCTTGGATGAGCTGTTCTCCATGTTCCGGATCCTGGAGTGGTACGAAAGCGGGCAATTTGACGTCATCATCGTGGACTGCGCGCCGACGGGCGAAACGCTCTCACTCTTAAAGTATCCGGAGCAGTTCTCCGCGCTGATCAATAAGGCGCTGCCCATGAAGAAGGCCGGCGTCAGGACCGTGGGCCCGGTGGTGGAAAAGCTGACAAAGATCCCCATGCCCGGGGAGAACGTGTTTGATGACGTGGAATACCTGATGGACAAGATGCAGAGGCTGCAAAATCTTTTGCTCGACCAGAACGTGGTGAGCATCAGGGTTGTGACGACGCCGGAGAAAATCGTGATCGGTGAGGCCAAGCGAAGCTTTACCTGCCTGTATCTCTATCATTACAACGTGGACGCCATTATCGTAAATAACGTCTATCCGAAAAAAGCCATGGAGGGGTATTTCAGCAAATGGATCAAAATGCAGGAGAATGCCCTGCGGGAAATTAGCGAAAGCTTTAGTGAAGTGCCCAAGTTTTATTTAGAGCTCCAGCCGAGGGAGCTAAGGACCATGGAGGGACTTTTAGAAGCGGCGGACCTGCTTTTCAAGGATGTCGATCCGGGAGAGGTTTTGTTCCAAAAGGAAATCTACAGGATTGACAAAGAGGGAAAACTTCTTAGCATTTACCTGCCCTTTGCGGAGAAGGAGGAGCTGGATCTCGGACAGGATGGCAGGGAGATCATCGTTAACGTGAAGAATGAATACAGGAAATTCCCCCTGCCTGCAGAGTTCTCGGACAAGTGCATTACCGGTGCAAAATTCCGGGACGGGTATCTGAACGTCACCTTTGGAGATGTCTTCTGAAGATTGGCTTTGGCATCTGGCTTTTGTCTGGAGAAGGTAAAATTGCTTCTGCACGTGAGTATGCCATAAAGAAATCAAATTGACCGTGGTTTCCAAGTTTGCTATACTGAAGAAAGCAAGGTTGATGAAGGAAGTCCGCGGGAGGAATATCCATGCGGAAAAATGACTTCTAGAACAAGTGATTTCTCAGGAGTAGTGAAATGGAAGAGGGAATGGCTTCGAGAGAAGTGTTGATCGTAGAGGATGACAGGGAGATCCGAAAGCTCTTGTCGAATTTCCTGAAGGAAAAGGGAATGAACGTCACGGAAGCGGGGGATGGGGACAAGGCTTATGCTTACATGCAAAAGCAATGCTTTGACGTGATCCTTTTGGACATGATGTTGCCGTTTAAGAGCGGCGGCGAGCTGATAAGGCTCCTTCGGACCAATAAGAGCAAGGAAGGAAATACCTATACTCCAGTTATTGTGATCTCGGCAAAGACGGATCTGGATACAAGGCTGGGCGCCTTGCAGGCCGGCGCAGACGATTATCTCACTAAGCCCTTTGACTTAAATGAAGTATACGTAAGGATCGAGGCGGTGCTCCGAAGGAGTGAGGGAGGCGCCTACGTTAAGTCCAGGGAGAGTGAGACCCTTAGCGCCTTGGGCATCACCTACCATCTGACGGATCAGCAGGTGACTTATCAGGGAAAGCCCATAAGGCTTACGGCAAAGGAGATGAAGCTGCTACTCCTTTTTATGGAAAATCCGCAGAAGACCTTTACCAAAGCCAATCTGTATAAGTCCGTCTGGGAGGATGATTATATTTACGAGGATAATACCATCAACGTACATATGAGCAATCTCCGGAAAAAGCTGGCGGAGGCCACGGGGAAAGAAATCATAGAAACCGTCTGGGGCATCGGCTATAAATTAAAAGAGTAACCGGAACGTCACTGGAAGAAAGCTTGTGCGGGAGAGAAACATGTTAACTTACGGGATGGTTGGTGCCCTTGCCTTGTGTGTTCTGATCATTGCCTTCCTGGCGTTTCGCCTGCTTTTGATCAAAAAGGACCTTAGACAGATCAAAGAGGAACTGGCAAGGACAAGGGAAGAGGATTATAACAGAAATTTAAGGGTTTCGCTGTCTGACGGCGACGTGGAGAGGCTGGCATCGGAGATCAATCGGAATCTGGATCATCAAAAGGATCTTAAGCTGGAAGCGGAGAGAAGCAGAAAGCAGCTGCAGCAGTCTATTTCGGATATTGCGCATGACCTGCGAACGCCCCTGACGGTAGTCAAGGGGAATCTGCAGATGCTGGAAAAAGAGGAGCTTTCCGAACCTGGCCGGGAGAGCCTTAGGATCAGTGCGAGAAAGGCGGAGACGCTAAAGCAGATGGTGGATGAGTTCTTTGAGCTGTCCGTGCTGGAGAGTGACAGTAAGCCCGTGGAACTGGTTAAGCTTGATCTCATGGAATTTCTCCCGGAATTTATCGTGGAGAATGAGACGCTGATCCGCCAGCATGGGCTGACGCCGGAGATCACCCTGCCGGAGCAATCCGTTTTTGTCATGGCAAACAAGGAAATGCTTTCCCGCGTTTTCAGTAATCTGATGGGCAATATTTTTAAGTATGCCAAAGATGCGTTTGAGCTGCGGCTTTTAGAGGAGGCGGAAGGTGCCCGGATCCGTGTTGGTAATCAGGTGGAGGACCCGGCGGCGATCGACGTGGAGCATATTTTTGACAGAACCTATCGGGCCGACAAGGCAAGGACGGATGGCAGTGCAGGGCTTGGCCTATACATTGCAAGACTTCTTACCATGAAGCAAAAGGGCAGCATTACCGCCTCCATGGAGGACGGCAAACTGTTTTTCGACGTAAGACTAACAAAATAAAGGATCGGTGGCTTACGCCCACCGTCATTAAGTTAAGCTACTTTCTCATCCCGAGGGGGGAGGTTTGAGCGGTCTTTCTCAGGTATGTGTGCCAAGCGTCGGTACTTAGGCACCGTCTTTTGGTGCCTTAGTACCGCTACGCTGCACCCATAGCGCGAGCGTACCTGAGAAGACTGCCAAACCTCTGCCCCGAGTACTGTCGAAACCCTAACTTAATGACGGTGGGCGTAACTGCCGGCCTTTTTTTTGTGTGAATTTTAAAGTATTTAAGAAATTCTTTAAATTTGCGATTTATCTTAGAATCATCAAGGGAGGGAAAGGCCAAGGATTTGTACCCAGGCTTGGAAGGGCCCCTCGCAGAATATTTGTAAAAGAGAGGAAGCAAAAATGTCAGACGTAATCGTTGACGTAAGGAATTTAACAAAGCAATTTGGCCGGCAGCTGGCGCTGGATGACGTGACGTTTCAGATCAAAAAGGGCAGCATCGTCGGGCTCATCGGCCCTAACGGCGCAGGAAAGACTACCATCATGAAGATCATGGGAGGACTTTCATTTCCAACCGGCGGGGCGCTGACCATGTATGGCGCATCCGACGAGATGGGACTCAATCACGCGCGAAGCCGCATGAGCTTTATGATCGAGACGCCCTATGAAAAGGAGAAGATGACGGCAAGAGAGAATCTGGAAAAACAAAGGATTCAGAAGGGCATCCCCGATAAGAGGCGGGTGGAGGAAGTGCTAAAGATCGTAAACCTCGAGAATACGGGGAAAAAGATCGTTAAGAATTTTTCCCTTGGCATGCGGCAAAGGCTCGGACTTGCAAATGCCCTGATGGGGAAGCCGGAGTTTATGGTGCTTGACGAGCCCATCAATGGTCTTGATCCGGAAGGCATTGTGGAGATCCGGGAGCTGCTCCGGAAGCTGAACAAGGAAGACAACGTCACCATGATGATCTCGTCCCACATCCTGAGCGAGCTGTCCCTGCTGTGTACGGACTATATTTTCATTAATCACGGGAAGATCAAAGGCAGACTTACGGCAGAGGAGCTGAAGGAAGCCTGCAGTGAGTTTTATCATCTTGACACGGACAATAACGAGAAGGCCAGCGCCATTTTACTGAGGGAGTGTGGCGTCACGAGGGTGGAGACCATGGAGGACGGGAGCCTGCGCATGTATGACGGGCTGGACCGCATCCATGAGATTTCCAGGACACTTTACGAAAACGGCATCATTCCGGTGGAGCTTTCCAAAAATGAAGTGAATCTGGAAGATTACTACATGAAAATGGTTCGTGAGTGAGGTGGAGCATGATCAATATCATTAAATCATTAAATTACGGCGCAAGACGCGATCCGGTTAACTGGATCACCATCGGATCCTTGCTGGTCCTTCCCTTTTTGGGCATGTACGTGATGGGAGCAGTTGGGGGAGACACCCTGCAGCAGGTGACGCCAAGTTTTTATTTTGCAACGCAGCTGATGGCAATCATCTTTGTGATCACTTGCTTTGGAATGATCATCCTGGCATGCAATCTTGTGGCGGGGGACGCCGGTGACAAGACCATGAATTATGAGATCATGGCGGGGCATTCAAGAACAAAGATCTTTGCGGCAAGGATGATGGCAGGCTTCCTTTGGGGAGCGGTTCTGGTGTTCCTTTTGACGATTCTGCCTTTGGGATACCTAAATCTTGCTTATGGCTGGGGACTGGAGACGGATCCTGAGGAAGTGCTGCTTAGGTGCCTGCTTGTATTTTTCCCGACCCTGCGGTTTTGTGCCTTTAGCATGATGACCGCCAGCATCATGAGAAGTGCCGGCAAGGGCATTGCCGTCAGCTACGTGGCTTATCTGGCGCTTGCCATGGGAACTTCCATGTTGCAGGAATTGTTTCAAGTAACCATTACCTATCAGACCAGCATGACCAATGCCGCATTTCTCTTGGTTTCGACCAATTCCAGAAACGTGGTGATGGACGGAAGAACGGTGGCGCTGTATGACACGGCAGTTACGCCTGAAATGATCTACAACACCATTGGTTTTTCCGTACTGTTTACGGTCATTTACCTGATCGTTGCCTATATCAATTTCAAAAAGAGGGACAGAGATTAATGAAAAACGTCATGAAATCCATTTGGTATGAAATCTTTCACCGAAAAACGCCGGTGATCACGTTTGGGGCGTTTGTGCTGCTTATGATCCTCATGGGGTTTTCCTCCACGGCGGATGCCACCTTCGGCTTTACAAAGGGCGGCGTCTCAGACATGCTGGCAGCCCATCCGTGGATGCCCTATGAATTCCCCGTCATATTTCTTTCGGTTTTTGTGGGGAGCGTCTGCTGCGATGACTATAAAGACAAGGTGGCAAATTATGAAATTTTGTCCGGACACTCGAGGAAGAGCATCTTCCTTGCCAGAAGCCTGACGGCCATCCTTATGGGAACGCTGCTTACCATGTTCCTTAGCTTTCTCCCGCTCGTAACGGGCTACGTGCTTGCGGGTTGGGGAAACAGACTGGTACTTGGTGACATGCTGCTGCGCTATTTTCTTTTAGGCTTGCCGTACCTTCGGCTGGCTGCTTTTTTGGCCGTGATCGCCTTCCTTTGCAAGAACCCTTACGTAATGATCGGCATTGGATGCATCCTTTCCCTTTCCCTGGGGGCCTTTTCTGAAATGTTTCAGCATTCGAAAACCGTTTTTGTCAGTCTTTTTAACATGATCCTTTTAACGCAATATCGGGGCTGGAGCAATTATAATCTGGATCCCGTCCTCGGCGTCGTCAGGTATTACGCTTATGACTCCGGCGTAACCCGGGAAATGGTGGCCGGTACCATTGTTGCATCCCTTCTTATGACGATATTCTATCTCTTTATGGGATATGCTTTGTTTCGCCGGGATGAACTGAATTAGAAAAGAGGAAGAATTTCATGGATATGATATTTATGATTTTGGAATTTGTACTGCTGATCCTTTTGACGCAGATCGCAAAGCATTCGGTAAAAAGGCCTTCAAATAAATGGCGGATTCTCTACGCTGCATCGGTATTTCTTGCCGTGATCATGGCCATTGTGAAAGGCTTTAACTTCTGGCACGCCGGCGTTTATGCCGCAAGCGCGCTGCCGCTGTTTTGCTTATTTATGAAGTCGGGGGAAACTGTCAAAAAGCAGGTGACCGCCTTTCTTGGAGCCGCGATCATCGCGGCAAATCTCGTGGTTGTCATTGCGGCGCCGGGGTATCACCAAAAGCCCTTTTTAAAGGATTTTGAGCAGGGCTTTGAAACCATGAGAAAGTACTACGTGCTGACGGAAGAAAAGGGAATCGACTGGGATGGCCTTTATGCAAAATACCGGCCCCTGTTTGAGGCCGTGGACGAGAGCCAGGATTACGTGGAAAATTATAAAACCTGGCAGCGTTTTACGGGGGAGTTCTTTGACGGTCACGTACAATATCGTCCAAATGGCGAAGGGAAAACGTTAGACGCCATCTGCAGATCTTACGGGAACGATTACGGTTTATCCCTTGTAAGAACGGCTTCGGGAGATTACGTTGCCATTAACGTGGAAGGCTTTGAAAACTCTTATTCCATAAACAGTGAGGAGAAGGATGAACTTGATTTATATTCCGTAAAGAAAAAGTATGCCCCCGGGAGTGCCGTGAATGATCGCCTTACGCTGAAAAACGCAGGGATTCAAAATGGTACCGTCATAACTAAATGGAATGGTAAGACCATCGATTCATATTTTGATGAGATCACCTATTATTTTAACCAAAATCCCGTGAGGGAAAATGAGGAGTTTTATCTTCCCGCATACGTAGCGGGAATTGGCAAGGACGCGGCCTATGGCGAGACCTACGTGCAGGGTAAAAATGATAAAGAGAATCCCTGCGTGACCATCAGCTTCCTGGATGAAAACGGCAACGAAAAGACCGTAACCGCACCGAACCTTGGAAGCTATGCCCCCAGGATGTTTGACACCATCAGCAGGCTGGAGGACGGGATCAAGGTTACCAACTTAAACTGGCAGGAAATGAATGCGGATACCTATTGCATCCGCATCAGTGAAATGTCCTATGATCAGGAGTCCTATGGCGGAACGGATTATCACGAAATGACGGACCGCCTTCGAAAAGAGGTGTTGGCACTTAAGGATACGGGGGTGAAAAACATTATTTTTGACCTGCGATCCAACAGCGGCGGAAGTCCCTTCTTTGTGGCAGGAATTGCGAGACTTTTTGCACCGGCGGGAGAGCATACGGCCTTCTACAGTGCCGTGATCAATGAGGAGACGGCCTCCTATGAGAGGGGCGCCGACGGGAAATATCAAAAGGGCGTGGCGACTACCTTTGAAGGAGAGGACCTTTGGCATGACGGGAAGATCCTGCTTCTTGTAAGCTCCATGACGGTAAGCGCCGGTGATGACATGGTCTGCCTTATGAGGGATTATCCGAACGTAGAGGTGATGGGCTTTACCGAAAGCAATAACTCCTGCCAGGCGGTGAGCGCCTTGGAGCTGAAGGAAGGGAGCCTGGCTTTCTCAACGGTTCCAAACCTTTTGCCAAACGGTGAGGTTGCCATTGATACCTTTGCAGACCGCGTAAGCCGCATCCCCGTCGATGAGCGCGTAGCCTTTGACGGGGAAGTCATCAGGGCAATTTTTGACCGGGGTGAGGACTATCTGATGCAGTACGCGCTCAATTCCCTTTCGTCTGACTGAGGACGTACCATGGAGGCCGCGTCCCCCGCGGTCTCTATGGAACCAGACCAAGCTTACTTAAGAGATCCTCCAGATCTGCGGGATGCTCAAAGCAATCCTTTACGGCTTTCCCAAAATACTCATCCGCATCCTTCACCGTAATGGTCTTTTGCATGGCCCTTCCGTCCACGGTATATTCAAAGCTTACGTGGTCCAGATTTTGGACCAGGGCAATGGCTACGTAGGCGATGGAGTCCATGGAGGCCTCTTTGATGAAACGCTCATTTTCGCTCATGCCATTTTGGAGCAGGAAGGTCCAGCCATAGGGTTCGGCGGCCGTCTCCAGCTTATTTTCATAAGGCCCCAGGAGTTCCCTGGCGCGGAGGGCGCCAGCCAGCTTTCCGTTCATGGATGCATTCCCCACGTATAAGTGGCGCGTAAGGTAAACGTCGGAGGTCCTGGACGAGATGTTTTTTCCGTCTGCCCAAAGAAGAGTCATGCCAAACCATATTTCTTTTACGCCGTCAGGATCGGAGAGCTCCTGCGCAAATTCCTTTGCCTCAGCATGAAAGGGTAAGTAAAGAACGGTCTGCGGACGGATGAGCAGACGTCCGTCCCGGTCGAACATTTTCGAATGCTTTTCCACTTCAATTTTTTGAAGGAAGGTTCTGCCGTCTTTGCCAACGGCCTTAAAGTGCAGCACGCCGTCCTCCACGGAGAGGATCTCAACCTGATAGTTGGAGGGAGACAATCTTTCCATGCCTTCCAAAAAAATCCGGAGGGCAAAGACCAGGATCAGGCAGGCGATGGCTCCGGTGATGCAGTAAATGGCAATCCTGCGGTTCCTTTTTTTGTTCTTTTTTAAGAAGTCGATCTCCTTTTTGTCCTTGTCATCAGGGAGGGTTTCCCCAAAAGCTTCGCCTCGCAGGTCATTTAAGATCCTGGCACAGTCAGGACACCGTGCCACGTGCTCTTCGATCAGCTGATTGGAATCTTCGCTGGTTAAGTTGTCAACGTAGGAGGGAAACAGGTCCCGGATTACGTTACAGGATACAGGTTTCATTTCTCGTCAAGCTCCTTTCTGATCTTTTCTTTTCCGCGATAATAAGTCACTCTTGCCCAGTTCTCGGTTTTCCCTAAAATTTGGCCGATCTCTTGGAAGGAAAGCCCGCCAAAGACGCGGAGATACGTCACTTCCCGGTAAGGCTCCTCCAGATTGTGGAGCATCTGAAACAGCTCCAGCTTTCCGAGATTTTCCAAAGCATTCTCCTCCGCCGAGGCCACGGGAAGCTCCATTTCGTCAACGTCTTCATGGACGTGTCGCTTTCGAAGATAGGTGAGAAAGAGATTCTTCGCTATGGCACACAGCCAGGTCGAAAGCTTGCATTTCCCGTCAAAGCGGTCAATCCCGCGAATGGCCTGTAAAAAGGTTTCCTGCGTGAGCTCCTCCGCAAGATCCTCATTGTGTGTTTTTGACAACAGATACTTATATACCGTCTGCGCATATTCCTGATAGATCTCATCCATGGATTGCAAGCCTCTCTCACCTCCTTTCACATGGTTAGTGCGTAAAATGGCACGTTCGTTACAAGCAATTTTATTATTTTGATCATGCGTTGCTTACGTTGACCTGTTGATCCCACCGGCATTATATTATCACAATTGCCGTTAACGGGGAACGGTAAAAGCTTCAAAAGAAAACTGTTTTGACCAACACGCAGGTTTACGTTAATATAAAAATGAGTTTTTACGTAACCTTTGGATGGCAGGTGACGCTATTAGAAGTGAAGGCCTTATTTACGGAAAGGAGTAAAGCGTTTCGTGAATGACAATGAAATAGTAGAGCTCTATATTGCAAGAAACGAAGATGCCATAAACCAGACTTCGATAAAGTATGGTTCAAGGCTTAAAAATATTGCATACAGGATTGTCGGTGACGTGGAGACGGCGGAAGAGTGCGAGAACAGTGCGTATTTTGAAACCTGGAAATCCATTCCGCCCTGCGAGCCGAGAGACTATTTGTTTGCGTTCGTGGGCAAGATCGTCAGGCATCTGGCACTGGACGTATACCGGATGAACCACCGGATGAAAAGAAGTGCCCTGTACTGCGAACTGACGCAGGAAATGCAGGAATGCATTCCGGGACAGGATAACACGGAAGCGGAGATGGAAGCGGCGTGCCTGAGCGGACTCATTGATGAGTTCTTAAAAACCTGTTCAGAGGAGCAGCAAAATCTTTTTGTGAGAAGATACTGGTATTTTGATTCCATTGCGGATCTCGCAAAAGAGTTTGGCTTTTCTCAAAGCAAGGTGAAGACTACGCTATTTCGGATGAGGGCAGACCTCAAGAAGCATTTGGAGGAAGGAGGTTATGACGTATGAATGAGCATGATCTTTTGGATGCGGTTGGCGGCATCGATGAAAAATACGTCAACAATGCAGCGCAGGTAAAAAAGAATAAAGGGAAGGTCAGGAGATGGATCCCCGCGACGGCAGGCATGGCGGCAGCCGTGCTCATCATGGTCGGGATCGGCATAGGGATGAAGCGAGGCGCAGACGGGGATAAGGGGCCTGAGCTGGCAAAAAAGGGCACGGAGGAATCAATGGTGCCAAGTCAGGGCGGCAATGGAAAAGGCGAAAATCCCGGGGAAATGGGAGTTACTTCCGTCAGCCAGGTACTTTTTAACGTAGATTATAACAGTACCGGCGTGAGCTACGTGCCTTCCGTGGCGCCCTATCAGGCGGCCCCTGACTTAAGCAACGTTACCAACGTCGGGGCTTTTTATTTTCAGAAAGGTACAAAAGAATTGCTTGCGGCAAATAATTTTGTCGTAACCCAGGGGCAGAGCGCGGAGTTCTTTGACATTTACGAAAGCAACCGTTACATGCAGATGCCCAGTTTTATTACCGCAGACTCCATGATGCACACGTATCATCTGTATTTTGCCATGCTGCAAAAGAAGGTGGAGAAGGAGTTCCTGTGCCATTCCATTGAAACCCTGACCGCGAGGATGCTGGAAAACTCCAAGAGCCAGCTGGAGGCGTTAAAGGGAAGCGAATGGGAAGAGGCGGCTAAGCGCAACGTGGCGTATTTTGGCGTTGCCGCAAGGCTTCTTGAACTGGACGCACAGATTCCTGCAGAGGTTTCGGACGTGGTATCGCAGGAGCTTCAAAAGATCATGAGCGCATCTGGCATCGCTGACTCCCTGATCATGATGGACCGGGAGGATTATTCCCAGTATAAGCCCAGAGGGTATTATGACGGGGATGCACAGTTGGAGAAATATTTCAGGGCCATGATGCTGTATGGACACGTAAATTTTGCACAGAAGTCGGAGGAAATGAACCGCTCTGCGCTTTTGATGACCCTGGCCATGAAGGAGGATGAGGACGGCAGAAAGTCCTGGGGCGACGTTTACGGCGTGACGGCTTTCTTTGCAGGGCAGAGCGATGACTTGGGATACTTTGAGTATCTGCCTGCATTGGAGGAAGCCTATGGAAAGGACGTGACGGCAAAGGATCTTGCCGGAAACGCGAATGGTTTTGCCAGGTATTTGGAAGGGATTTATGACCTGCGGGCGCCGGAGATCAATTCCGTGGTCTTTGAAGATGACGGAGGCGAGAGTGACAAACGCCTGGAATCTAAGGGATTTCGGTTTATGGGACAGAGATTTACCATGGATGCGGCAGTATTTACCAAGCTGACCTACAGTCAGGTTGAGATGGCGGAGAACGGCATGGCGAGATTGCTGCCTGACGGCCTTGACGTGCCGGCAGCGTTTGGGTCTGACCTGGCGCTGGAACTATTGATCGATGCGGGAAATGACCGGTACCCCAATTATCTTGCAAACATGCAGATAGTGCGCGACAGGATCCGGAAGGCGAAGGACTATTGGTCTTCCTCCCTGTATTCCGGATGGCTGTATACGCTGATGCCGCTTTTGGAGGAAAAGGGTGAAGGGTATCCTTCCTTTATGACGAATCGGAACTGGCAAAAGAAGAGCCTGGAGGGCTATCTGGGAAGCTGGACGGAATTAAAGCATGATACCATTCTCTATGCAAAGCAGTCCATGGCGGAAATGGGCGGAGGAGACATTGAAGAGGCCGACGACAGAGGCTACGTGGAACCTCAGCCGGAGCTTTATGCCCGGCTTGCCGCCCTGACAAGGACAACGCAGGAGGGACTGGAGCAGCTGGGATTCCTTGGAGAGAGCGAGAGAGACGGTCTGCAGAGGCTTGGCAGTCTTGCCATGCGGCTTCGCGACATTTCCGTGAAGGAGCTGCAGAATGAGAAGCTGACGGACGAGGACTATGAACTCATCAGGGATTATGGCGGTTCTTTGGAGCATCTGTGGTATGACACCGTGAAGGCAGACGCAAAAAGTGCCTATGCGGATTCCGCGGAATTTCCCATGGCGATTGTGGCTGACGTGGCTACGAATCCCAACGGCGTATGCCTGGAGGAGGCCATTGGCGGCGCAGCATGTATCTACGTGATCTTCCCCATTGACGGCGAGCTTCACATTGGCGTTGGCGGCGTATTCAATTACTATCAGTTTGTACAGCCGATCTCTGACCGACTGACGGATAAGGAATGGCGCATTAAGCTGGGCATGCAGCTGGACGACAATGATGAATTCAGAGCGGAAATGGGGATCAGGGGACCGGAGTGGACGGATTCGTACAGATACTATTGGAAATGGGATGATGAAGAATAAGAGAAGAGGAAAAGTCATAAAATTCATAATCCTTGGCATGGGGGCGATGGCAGTGATTGCCATCGCCATTCGTGCATTATGGTGGTACGGGCTCTTTTTGCCCGGCTGGATCTCGTGGGAAAAGGCGCAGGAGTCCTTTGGCGATGCCACCGTAACGCTGCAGGGAAGGTGCCTGAAAGTCCGCATGGGCGGTGAGAATGGGCAGGTGGTCTGGAAAACGCAGTCAGACTGGTTTGTGCAGGACGTTGTCGTAAAGGACATAGACCGGGACGGCGAAGAGGAGCTGATATTGCTGGTTTGGAAGCATGGAAGCTATGGGAATCACATGCCTTTTTGGGTTGAAAAAAACGATGAGGCCCTAAAGCAGCATATCTATATTTACAAGTATGAAGAAACGAGGGAATCAAAGATCCGGGCCATCTGGATGTCTTCGCAGATCGAATATGAGATTACGGATATTTCTTCCGGAGAGAAGAGCTTCTTAAACGTCACGGACCGCAGCGGAAATACGAGGATTTGGACGTGGAGGGATTTTGGCCTGAAGCTGGTGAGATAGATTTCGTTTGTAAGGAAAGCCTATTGACGTGGTAGGTAAATAAAAGTATATTATTAATCAGATCAGGAAAAATCAAAGCTGTCGCAAGGCAGCGGATAAAGGAGACAACGTGAACGAAATCATCAAGGGAGAAGAGATCGATCAGATTGTAGAGACGATCTTTACGGATTACGAGGGAAAGAAGATCATTGACGAGATCAACATATACAACAAACCCAGCAGGTCTGAGGTACACGATCTGATCCAGGATTTATTTGGAATCATTTATCCCGGCTATTTCAGGGACCGTTCTTATAAGACCTATAATCCCAGGCACAGTCTTGCGGTGATCATTGAGGACGTGTTTTATCATCTGAGCAAACAGGTATTTCTTGCTCTGGATTACGGGCCTGCGCGCGGAAAAATGTCGGATGAGGAGAGAAAGAAGGAGAGCTATCGCGTATGCAAGGCTTTTTTTGAAAGGGTTCCGAAGATCCGCGAATACATCGAGACGGATCTGAAGGCTACCTATGACGGAGATCCGGCGGCCGGGTCCATGGAAGAGATCATTTTGGCTTACCCTGGTCTGATGGCGATCACGGTATATCGCATCGCACATGAATTGTACTTGGAGCAAGTGCCCGTGCTTCCCAGGCTTATGACGGAATACGCGCACTCAAAAACCGGAATCGACATTCATCCCGGCGCGACCATCGATAAGTACTTCTTTATTGATCATGGCACCGGCATTGTGATCGGAGAGACTTCCGTCATTGGGAAAAACGTAAAGATCTACCAGGGCGTGACCATTGGCGCACTCTCCACGAGAGGCGGTCAGAAGCTCTCCGGCAAAAAGAGACATCCGACCATCTGCGATAACGTAACGATCTACGCCGGAGCATCCATCCTTGGCGGTGAGACGGTGATCGGTGAGAATGCCGTGATCGGAGGCAATGCCTTTATTACCCGTTCCATTGACGCCAACACAAGGGTCAGCATGAAGAATCTTGAAATGGAATATGCCGAGACAGGCACGGGACGCAAGAGTGAGGAACTGCAACAGGGCGAAGCCTGGTATTACGTGATCTAGGCGCGGATAAGGAGGACTTTAGGAGTGCAGAGCTGCTTCACAATTTCGCGGCAGCGGTTTACGGGAGGATTTATTTATGAAGCTTCGGCCTTTTTTGTTTACGTGCTTGCTGATTTTAGCATGTTTCATGGTTGGCTGCCAGGATAAGAAAGAGATCGAAAATGCGAAGCAGAAATTAAATGAATACTGCTTAAAGCTTCCAACGTCTTCGTATCAGTCAAGTAACAGGAAATATATGTTTGACGTCACGGAAGACGGTACGGATGACTTATGCACGAGCGTTTTCTTTGGAAGCGGAATGCCCCGCGTAGCGGTTGTGGTATATGACTACGTCAATGATAAGTTTTACAATCTGGATGGGTTTCTCATGAATTATCGTATTGACGCAGTTAAGAACGATCGCCTTGAGATAGTGGCATATACGGAAAATAAAGAACAATCAGGGACGGTTAAATTCGAGAACGATGTGCTGACGTTTGTGCCTGATTGAAGTCACGGGTTTTCTTAATGGCGGGGAATGGAACGAAGAAGCGGGGAAGTCAAGGGAGAGCGAAGTGAAACAAAGAATGAACAAGCCCTTTGACTTCCCCTTTGCCATGCTCGGAATTGCAGAAAAAGGAATCAGAGGGGGAAATGACTGCAAGGAATTCAAAAACGGAAAGCGTGCAGTCGAAAGAGCCGGGAAATGACTGCAGGATATTCAAAAACGGAAAATAGACAGTAAGGAAGCAAGGAGAATTACGGTCTAAAACATAAAAAAGTAATTTTGACAGTAAAACACGGAAGGAGTTAAGAGAAGGAATAACATCATTGTAAATTCAGGTTTTCTGCGGTACTCATTTGCTTGCGGGGGTGCCGCATTGCTGAGGAGGCGTTGGCAAGACCTTTGGTTTTCCCTTCAGTGCGCTAAGGACGGCAACAAGAAACATAAAACAAAAGACAACAAAAGCATCAAAAAACAAAGGCATCAAAAAACAAAAGCATCAAAAACAAAGGCATCAAAAAAGCAGGAGATGGATCTTTTGACGATTTGGGCATCAGCTCACGGCCTTGCTGCAATCGCCTGTATGTCGGGCGTGATTCCTTCCATGGACTGGGATGAGATGCTTGAACGCGATGATTTACTGAGATAAAGCGCGAGAGACTGCGATAGTGGAACCACTTAGCATAATTATGGGGTGGCAGATATGGAGAAGCTGGCATAATTACGGGGGAGCAGATATGGAGAAGCTACAATTTATAGAGGATGATTCCACCGGAATGGAGATAGTGAGCCTGGAGCACGTAAGAATTACCTATCCTCCGCACACGCACGTGGGTCATTACGTTTTTGGCATTGTAACGGAGGGGAAGGTATTGATCCGCGTGGCGGGGGAGGAGTTTCAATGCTCCGAGGGAGAGTATTTCTCTGTCCTTCCGGACGTCCGGCATTCAATTGAACCGTTATCGGATTGGTATTCCATGATCACGACTTGCATTCCCGGAAAGGATGACGTGGCAAAGGAGTTAGACGTGATCAAGAGAGAAATCCTGGGAAATCCTGAGCTGGAGCTGAGCATTGATCAAATGTCAAAAAAGGTCAACGTCAGTTCTTATCACGTGATACGGAAGTTTTCAGATGAAAATGGTCTTACGCCGCATAAGTTCCAGATGCAGTGCCGCATCCGGAAGGCCCAAAAATTATTGCGGCAGGGCTACAGGGTGGTAGACGTGGCTCACATGGTGGGATTTTGCGATCAGAGTCATCTTGACAGGGTTTTCAAAAAACAAGTCGGAATCACGCCCGAACAATTTATCAACTCCGCAATTTTATCCAATGCTGAGAAATAATTTTCTGTTATGATCGTCTTATCAAATGGAAAGAGAGGATGATCATTGATGGAAAACATGGTATTTGAAGCATTTGACAATGGGAAATTTTCAGTTCCCGGAGTAACAATTTTGTTTCAGGACGTCCCCTGGTCAAAGCATCCGACGTTTGAAGGGGTTGAGCTGAAACACATTGTTACTTCAAAACAAACGGGAGGCGCCTATAGCTATCATCTCGTCAGGATAGCCCCGGGGAAGAGCATTCTTGATCACGTTCATGATCCTCAGCTGGAAACGCATGAGGTGATCGCAGGAAAGGGGACGTGCATCAATGATGGTCAGAAGATCGAATATTTGCCCGGCGTAATTTCAATCATGCCGTCCAAAGTGCATCACGAGGTTCACGCAGGCGATGAAGGGTTGTATCTGTTTGCAAAATTTATGCCTGCTTTATCATAAATTTTGTCTTGGAAAAAGGATTTCACAATGATATAACGACACAGAAATGCTTGCATGCAAGAGCATTCCCGCGAATGGATCATAAGCTGGAAACTTATGACGCCATCCGAAAATTGAAAACTAAATATGGGCCAATGAACGACACACGTAGCGCCAGGCACGTAAATCTGATTATGGTACACATTACTTTGATCAGGAGCCGGCTACGTGTTTTTTTTGCGCCCAAAGGCAAGGTGGTAACGGGTTATGCTTTTTGCAATTGACCGTTGCCATGCCTTTTGATATACTGTAATTTGTTTTGAACGTTACGTTCAGATTTTAAGGAATGACGATTGGATGAACGGAAAGATTCTCATGAAAAAGTATGTTGTGGCAATTTTGATGGCAGGGATCACGTTGGCTGCATGCGGCAAAGATGGAACGATTCCTTCTGTCGGGGGAAATGATGGCGAAGGGAAGGAGTCAGATTCGGAAGAGGCGAGGGCAGAAGAGAAGGAGTCGGGAGCCATCGCTGAAAACATGATTTTCCGTGCGCGGTTAAAGGAATTCTCGTTGCCTGAAGGTGATGAGGGCATGGTGGTTGTCGTTTTTGAATTTACCAATGTTACGGATGAAACCTATTATAAAAACGGGGAAGAAATAGTTTCCGGAGGAACATGGGATAAGACGATCTCCTACACGAAGGAGAAATGGAAGAAAATGTCCGGGATTGAAAACTGGATTCATTACGTATTTAGCGAGGATTCCAAGGGGGAGAAACCGATTTTCAAAGGTGGATTAAGCTTTCTGGTGGCTGAAGATTTGAGCGTGACCGGGCTGTACGTGTTTGAAGAGTGATGAACGACGCGTGCGGGGGACATATGTTACATTCATGAAGTCTTACGTAAAAACGAATTTAAGCAGTTTGAGACGGATGTTAGGTATAAGCTGCATGTAACGACAGGAAAGTTTCAAACTGAAAAAAAACTAAATAATGCATATAATGACTTAAAAAATTTGGATGAGTCATTTACAATAATGGTTGATAAGATTTCAGTGGAAGTGATTGGAAAAAATGAAGAATCAATAATTGTAACAGAGAAAATGTTATAAAGAGATAATCACTGTTGAAGCTAACCGGAGAAGAGAAGCAGCGAAATGAAAGAAAAACCCCGTTTTTGTTGCATTTTTGAGTGAGTGGGAAAAGAAAAAGCAACAAAATCGAAGAAAAATCCAGTATACATTGTATTTCTGAGAGGAAATGGTAAGAAAAAGCAACAAAAATGAGGAACCTCCCAATTTTCGTTGTATTTTTGTGAGAGAAGGGTAAGAAAAAGCAACAAAAACAAAGGAAGATTCTGTATTAGTTGCTTTCTGGTAAGGAAAAGGGAAGAGACATACAAACTCCAATATGCCGAGGAATTCCTCGCTGGAACCGATGGTGTTTGGAAAGCAGAAAGCGTGAAGCAGGTAGTTCTTACGGGGATTCTCAGAAGCAAAAGACTGCCTGGAAAGCAGAAAGCGTGAAGCAGGTAGTTCTTACGGGGATTTTCAGAAGCCAAAGACTATGCAGGGAAGCCGGGACGTTACGTTGCGGCAGAATATGATTAGTAACATATGACAAGTAACATATGATAAGTAATATATGATGAGGATTTAGGCATGAAGGATATTGTGATCATAGAGGATGACGTCGCGCTGAATCAGGGGATCGCCCTAGCGCTGAGGAGGGATGATCTTAGGTTTCATCAGTGCTTTAAGCTAGGTGATTTTAAGGCAAGTGAGAAGGCGGATCTGATCATATTGGACGTCAATCTGCCGGACGGGAATGGATTTGATTTTTTGAAAAAGCTCAGAAAGACGTCCAATACGCCAGTGATCATGCTGACGGCAAATGATCTGGAGACGGATGAGGTGATGGGATTTGAGCTTGGGGCTGATGATTACGTGACGAAGCCCTTTAGCCTCATGGTTTTGCGCGCCAGGATCGAAAAGCTCTTATGTAAAACGGGGGAGCAAAAGAAGGATGTTTATGAAGACGGCAAGTACTCTTTTGATTTTGAACGTATGGTCTTTTTAGTTGGAGCGGAGGCGGTGGAGCTGAGCAAAACGGAGCAAAGACTTTTGCGGTTCCTTGTGCAGAACCGGGATCAGACGCTTACAAGGGATTATCTCGTAGACAGGATCTGGACGGATGGCGCCGAATACGTGGATGAAAATGCCCTGTCCGTGACGGTGGCGCGCTTGCGGAAAAAATTAAAAGCCAATGACCGGATTCAGACGGTCTATGGGATAGGGTACGCTTGGAGGACAAAGGAATGATCGGGCAGAGAAAGCTTTTGGAGCGCTTGGATCAGATGCTAGAAGAGGGAATCAACGGTACTTTTGAGGAGAGCGCTTATGATGAGAGTGAGCTCTCACGGCTGGAAACGATGCAGGAACAGGAACGGATCAAGGAAATGGTTTCGGACGTATCGCATCAGACCAAGACGCCCCTTTCCAATATCCTTCTCTATACGGAGCTTTTGCGGGAGCAAAAATTAGATGACGAAAGCAGGAGGCTTGTGGATGAGATCCGGCAGCAGTCGGAGAAATTGGATTTTCTGATTCAGTCCCTGGTAAAAACTTCCCGGTTGGAATCCGGCATTATCCAACTTGTCTCGGTGCAAAAGAACCTAGCGCCAATGGTGGAAGCGGCCATCAGTCAGGTTCGCCCCAAGGCGGCGGAAAAGGAGATGGAGATTTCTTTTGACAAAAGGGAACGTACTGCAAAATATGATCCCAAGTGGACGCAGGAGGCGGTTTTTAACCTGTTGGATAATGCGGTAAAATACTCGCCGGAGGGGAGCAGGATCGAAGTCAGCCTGAAAGAATTTGAACTCTTTTCCTGCATTGCCATTTCGGATCAGGGAAGGGGAATTCCGGAAGAAGAGCAGCCTCTGATCTTTGGAAGGTTTTATCGCGGAAGTGAAGTGAGGCAGGAAAACGGTGTGGGAATCGGGCTTTATCTGACGCGCCAAATCATTGAAGGGCAGGGAGGATACGTTACGGTTCGCTCCGAAAAGGGAAAAGGTTCCACTTTTGAAATCTTTCTGCCCAGATGACAAAATGCCGGAAATTCTTTCAAAACTGAAAGATTCCGGAAAGAACGTGGTTAGAATCTTATTTTATGATGAGTATGGTAAAGGAATTTGCCGTACTCATTTTTTGTTGGAGGAAGACGTCATGGCAGTATTAAAAACAGAGAATTTAACAAAGCAATATGGTCAAAAGGAAACGGCTGTGCTTGCGCTGGAGAATGCAAACATTTCCGTGGAGCGGGGAGAATTTGTGGCCATCATCGGCACTTCGGGGAGTGGTAAATCCACGCTTCTCCATATGCTGGGCGGTCTGGACCGGCCCACGGCAGGCAAGGTTTATATAGACAATAAGGACATTTTTTCCATGAAGGACGAAGAGCTTACCATTTTCCGCAGAAGAAAGATCGGC
>ONSO01000125.1 GCA_900320485.1 uncultured Lachnospiraceae bacterium
GGCGTCATTCCGTGAAGCTTAGGCCTTGCGGTGTTGTTGACGTGATTTACGGTCAGCAGCACCCGTTCAGGCGTCAGTTCGTCAAACGAAGTTCCCTTCGGCAGCACGTACCGCAGGTATTCGTGATTCTTTTCCAGTTCTCCCTTTTGCTCGGAATGCCTTGGCTCGCAGTAAAACACTTTTGTCCTTTGGCTTCCGTCCCTTCCCCTTTCAAACGGTTCCGGATCGGCAAACTCGCAACCGTTGTCCGTCAGCACCACCGGAAACCATTCCCGAAACGTCCCGGCTCCAAGCCGCTCCTCCAGCCAGTCAAACGTCGCGGCGGTGTTTCGCATTTCCTTTCCGTCAATGAGAAACGCCAGCATCAGGCCGTTCTCCGGCCACAGCAGCGTGTGCAGCAACTTGCCGCCCTTTACGCCTTCCACCGTGTCCATCTGAACGACCCTCACTCCCGGATTTTCTTCCACGTATTTCAGGTAATCCGAATAACGGTGCCCCGCCTTCTTTCGGCACGACACCCTGGGCTGCTTCACGTAATGCTTTCTCTTGCGGTAGCGCACCGTCCTGCGCATGTCCAGGTTTTTGACCGTCAGGATCCCGGCATCGACGTATCTGTACAGCGTTCTTTCGCTGCAGGGTATTTCGTCCCCGTGGTTTGCCATGACGTGCGCCACGGGCTGGCCCTTTCGGATCAGCGGGCTTACAAGTTCGTCCAGTGCCGCCAGTTCGTCCCTGGTCAGGTCAATCCCGCGCCTTGCGTCGCCAAGCGTCTCCTCGTACTCCCGCTGGGCGCAGTCCGCGTTGTACAGGTATTTGTCAAACAGGCACCTTGAAGACTTCGGGCAATTGTTGCAGACGTACGGCGCCTTCCTTTCGATCGGGCAGGGCGCGTCAACAAAATCAGGACACAGTTCGTTGCACCTTAGGCACTCCCTGCACGGGATCCGGCACTTGTAACCCTTTTTCCTGCCGCACACGTCCCGTCTTCGGCACGAGTCCCTGTGCTTGCAGCGATTCGGCTTAACGTAAAGTCCCTTCACGTTTTCCCTGACCTTGTGATAGCGGTGTTTGCGTATCTCCTTCGAAATCGTGTCCGGCGAACACCCAATGATTTCGGAGATTTCCTGAAATGACCGGCGTTCCCTTAATCCCTTCTGGATCTCGTACCGGTCTTCCCTTGTTAAATGCTTTCCCTTCTTGCGTTCTTCAATAGGCATGTTTTCTCCTTCTCAGGAGGATACCTATCCGACTAACTTATGGATTTAACATTAAAACCATAAATTCGAATTTCAATTAAGTTTTTATTTTTCGGCATTTTTTTACGTTTTCAGCTTTTCATTTTATTTTTCGGCATTTTTTACGTTTTCAGCTTTTCATTTTATTTTTCGGCTTTTGACGTTTTATTTTTCAGCCTCTGCCATCTCCAGCGCCGCGGCGATCACTTTATCCATGTCATAATAGCGATACTGCCCCAGTCTTCCTCCAAACAGCACGTTCTTTTCAGCCTCTGCCAGCTTGCGATATTCCTCGCACAACCTTTCATTTTCCGCATCATTCACGGGATAGTACGGTTCATCTCCCCGCTTCCACTCGGACGGATACTCTCTTGTGATGACGGTACCCTTTCCCGTCCCAAATTCAAAATGCTTATGCTCAATGATCCTTGTGTACGGAACCTTGCGCTCCGCGTAATTAACCACGGCATTCCCCTGATAATTGTCACAATCCGGCAGTTTTTCTTCCTCAAAGCGCAGGGATCTCCACTGAAGCTCTCCTAACTCATAATTGAAATATGCATCCAGCATTCCCGTGTAAAGAACCTTTTCAAAGCTGTCGCCCCGATCCGTACACTCCATTTCGCCGCTGCAATTCACGCTCCAGCGGCCCGGAACCCTGCTCCCCGTCTGCGCCAGGAATTCGGCATAGCTGATCCCCAGTCTCACCGGAGTGCCCTCAAGGAGCTTTTCAACAATGCCCGTATAACCGCCAATGGGGATTCCCTGCCATCTGTCCGTAAAATAATTATTGTCATACGTAAAACGCACGGGAAGCCGCTTGATGATAAAAGCCGGCAAATCCTTGCAATCCCGTCCCCACTGTTTTTCCGTATAACCCTTTACCAGTTTTTCATATACGTCGCGGCCAACCAGGGACAACGCCTGTTCTTCCAGATTTTTGGGGTTGTCAACGTGACACTGTGCCTTTTGTTCTTCTATGATGGCTTTCGCTTCGTCCGGCGTGCGGATCCCCCACATCTTGCTGAAAGTATTCATGTTAAAGGGAAGATTGTAAAGCTCCTCGCCATAAATGGCTATGGGAGAATTCACGTAATGATTAAACTCCGCAAACTGATTTACGTAGTCCCAGATCTTTTTATCGGAGGTATGAAAAATATGCGCTCCGTATTTATGGACCTGGATTCCCTGCCACTCTTCCGTATAAACGTTGCCGCCAAGGGTCTTTCGTTGATCAATGCAAAGACATTTTTTCCCGGCTTTTTTCATTTCATGCGCAAATACCGCGCCAAACAAACCTGCTCCCACGATCAGATAATCATATTTCACTGTTTTTTCTCCACCTTCTTTTTCACTGCGCGATATTTATCCAGCTGCGCAAAATCCTCCATTAATCCCAGAATTTTTTCCCTGCCCTCATCATTTAACTTCAGATAATTTGCCGTCACCTTATCCTTTAACAACAGGGCATTTAAGGAAGCATCCTGATCCAGCGGCGAAAAATCAATGGGATTCAGGCTGAGCTTGTCACACGTCTTCATGACGGTTTCATAACTCATGCTCTCAATCCCCCGCTCCATGCCCGTAACCAGCGTGCTGTACGGGATCCCCAGTTCCAACGCAAATGCCCTGACGCTCTTATATCTTTTTAAGATTTCCTTTTTTAACAGCTCTGCCTTTGTCACTTTTCCACCCCCGGCCGGTTTTCTTCCGCCGACCTTCGTCGCGTTTTCCATCACCCCGGGAACCGTCGTTTCCGCTTTTTCCCCAAAAATAAGGGCGATCGAGTTACAGTTTACCACGTATCCTGCCGCGGCCACAAGACTTTTTTACGAAATTCCGAAAAAATATTATCATAATCTTAATTACCCTGAAGCGCCGAGGATCTTATTTTTTTGCCTTACGCCTGCCTGACGGTGCAGCGCCAAGGTCCTTATTATATCCTTATGTCTACCTGATCAAGGTAACCGGGAGCCCCCGCCCGGCGCCAAGGAGCATCGCAAGACAGGGGAAAAGGCTCAGGGAAAGATAAGGCACCAGCGCTACCGGCACCTTCAAATTGCCTCTTCCGTTCACGTTCTTTTTGAAAAGCTGAACCACTCCAAGAAAAAAGAACGTAACCAGCATGTGCCAAAGACAGGTTTTCAGGTTGCCTCCATAGGCATGCAGCAAAACGCCGCAGCAAAAAAATGCGTGGCAATCCGCCCTCCCGTACATGCGCGAAAAGAAGAAAAACTGAAGTCCGGCATAAATTGTCAGGCTCTCCAAAACGGGAAGCCCCGGCGGCCCAAGAAGCACCAATAAAGCAAAGGCTGCCGTACCCGCTCCCCACCACAAATACCTTCTTACCGTTTTCGTCCCATGATCTTCCAGCGCCGCCTGCAGCAAAAAGCCGCCAAAGATCACCAGCATAATAATCTCGATTCCCCGTCTCACCCTTTTCCCCCTTCTCCGTACGCATGCGATTTTCTACCTCAGCCTCGTCCTGATCTCTCCCAGGACGCTGTCCGTCACCTGCATTGTGGTAAGCTCCGGCCTGCCTACCAAAACTTCGCTTCCCTTTCGTGCCTTCACGATAACCTGATACGCATCATCTTCTTCCAAAGCCAGCGGAACCATGAACGTCACTTCTTCAAAAACCGTTTCCACGGGCGTCCCATAAAGAATCTTTCTGTCAAGTGAAGGATCAAATGCCGTAAATGCCGGCGGAAACGTTACTTCCAGCTCCTCCGGATATCCCCGGACCGTGATCCGTAGCACGCCGCTTTCTCCCCGCTTAAAGCATGGATCATGCGGAACCAAAAGCCTGACGATTTCCGTTTTTAAGTCAAACTCCTTGGTGGAATACTCCAAAACCGCCACGTTTCCCACGTGATCAGCCGCATGAATGATAAGACTCACGTCCCCGGAAAACAGATACTCATTCTCAGAAAGGTCAATTCGCAGCATGCCATTTTGATCCCCGTAAAAGACGCGGTAATCACCGGTATTTCCTTGAGATACCTCTAGCCACAGCTCCTTAAGTCCGCTCAACGCGTCCGCCGCACAAACTTCCAAAGTCACGCCCTCCTCGCCTTCATAAAATCTCCGGAACGCCCGTTCTAGCCCATCCCAGCCCTCAAAGTAAGGCGCTTCGCCGTCGCCGATGAGCCAAACGCCATTTTGCTCATCCAGAGCCGCATCGGAATGCTTCTCCCCGCTTTCCGAAAGTACGCAGGCTGACGGTATTACCCGAAGCTGCTTTCCATGACCCCCGACATCCATTGTAAAGCTCTGGGAGATTTCCGCCACGCTCAGCCGCTCCTTTCTTTCCACTTTCGCATACATGCCGCCTTGCAGTACTCCCTGCATGCTTGTCAGCCGCCGCACGTCATCGGAAGAAAGCTCCACGTTCTCCTCTGCAATGCTCCCTCTCGGAAGACAGGAAACGTGCCGGCCTTCCTCTAATCCTCCGGGTCTTTTACTGACGTATGTCATGCGGTCAATCTGGTAATTGTCTCGGGCCGGCCCAAGGATCTTTGCGGAAAACGACAGCAGGAACGGCGTCCTCCCGTCCGCCTTCACAAAATAAACATTCTCTCCCGAGGGATACGTGCTTCCGTAATCCTTTCCCTCCACCAAGGAACTAATGCCCATGGGCGCCGTAACAATCTCCCAGGGAACCTGGGCGCTCTCTCCCGAGAGCGAAACTGATATGCTCTCACCAACATTTCCGGCGCGGTCGACCGGGGCCAGATGCAAATACTTGCCCTCTCCTTCCTTTAGTTCAATTTCGATACAGGGCTTTGTCAATGGAGTACCCGCATTATCCGCATTCTCCTCCGTAACGACGTTCACTTTCTTTTCATCGATCCGGTAATAGTACCCATGGATTCCCGAGGTTACCATGGTAGTAGTGACGTTGGATGCCGATAGCCGTTCTTCCGCCCTCTCCAAATAACTCTCCACCTGATGATAATAGACAGTCCCGCGATCTGACGGTTCCCGGAAATTTAACCGCAGTGCTCTGTCTCCGCCGCTGATCTCCATTGTCCTCTCATCTACGGCCATGGGCGGCGCAAGGTCGGGTGCATAGACCTCCTTCCATTCACAAGTTTCTTGAAAGCCAACGCTTAAAGGTTTTAAGACGCCCCTTCCCTCACCTTGTTCCACGCCCGCCTCACTTACGTACGTCGCCGCCAGTTCCCGGTTTACGTAATTACTTCCCCCGTAAGAAGGCAAAATGACCGGTCCGGGATTGCCGCAGTCATACGAGCGATCACAGTTTAATTCATAATAACGCAACTCATAAACGTGTTCGCCCACGCTTGGTTTATGGGTTCCCGACCCCCAGGCATAACCCACGTGACCACAAGTCAGGCATTCCCACCATCCGTGAGAACCATAATCCGTTGCACCCCCGCAATCCTCATGAATGATCCACCAGCATTTGGGATGCACGGTCCCATAACCGTTTCTTCCATTGGCAATGCACGTCAAACAATTATCGCTTCGGTTCCATTCAATATATGGCCCCCTGACTGCCATTTTGCAGCTTTTGATCTCCTTCACTTCCTTGTAACAGTCTCCGCCATTTAACAGATTTCCCGAGTGGACGTGAATGCAAGACTCCACGTGGACGTGCTTTCGATAAGTTCCAGCCGTTCCTCCCACGTAACCGGCGCCTCCTCCCACGTCACCGTCCCCGCCATTTGACTTCCCGTCCTCGCGAAGTCCGTCCTCTGAGCCTCCCCGTCCGCCATTACAGCCGGGAGACGCGCTTCCTCCGCCGCCTGCTACCAGTAATTTTCCCATCTTAGCTGAAGTAATGGTTGTTGCACCGCCACCCTTTAACGGCGCTGCCCCATCAAAACTCTTCCCCGTCCCAGATCCTTCTCCCGTGCGGATCGTGATCACGTCACCAGCCTCCAGATAGAACTTTCCTGCCACCTTCCCTCCAAAGCCTCCAAGGTATGGTCCGAAATCCGATCCCTGACCTCCATAAGCCTCAAGATAATAAAATCCTGAAAGGGGGATCTCATATTTTGCCTCATCTTCTTCTGCCATAAAGCAAACCTCCTCAGGCAGCTTTGACGTCTGCGATGCCTCGCGGATCACGTGAAATGCTTCTCCTTCTTTCCTTTGATAGACTAAATAGCTCTTTTGCCTTGCATCCTCCTGCCGCCAGGAAAGATCCACTGCCCCTTTTCCCCCATAACATTGAAAATTCAGCTTAGCGTCTAAAACCAGATCCACCCAATTGGCATAAAGCACCGTATCTCCCGACGGAGTAAAAGCATCCCCCTCCCTGCCGACCAGTCTGGTGCATTCCCGGTCCACGTACCATCCGCCAAAGCTATACCCTTCCCGCACGGGCCTGGGCAACAGGATCTCCTCGCTTTGGTAAAGTGCCGTTACCATATCCTTTTCACCATCCTCCCCCCAGAAAGTATAAGCATTCTCCACAAGGCTGCCACGTGCGGGACTGTTTAAGCGCCAACCTTCCAAATACGTTTTCCCGATCGCATCCTCCAGCGGTTTCCCGCCCATGACGTCAAAATGAACCCGATACCCTTGAGGAGGCGTGACGGCATCTGCGGAAAGATAATACGGGTCTCCGTAATCCGCCTGAATGCTCGCCACTTCACTTTTTCCAAACCAGGCCCCTTTTCCGGGATCGATCAGTAAAGTCCCCGTTACCTTGATCCACCTGGCATACAGTTCTACAATGCCCGTCCCCTTTTCCGGATCATAATTCTCGTCCGTTAAATTCAAGATCCCCTGTCCGTCTGCAAATCCTTCTCCGCTGCCATCCCTTTCCCGATTCCATTCCAAAAAACGGTAACCCCTTCTTGAAAAGGTATTCACGTTCAGGTTTTTTTGTGGCGTCACGCTCTCTCCCTCAAAGGAATCCGCGTTATCATAGACATGAAAACTGGATTGCATCCAGCCGGATGCGTTTCCCGCATTTGGAAGGTATTTCACCTGATAGCGATTAGGCGAAACCGCCCTGCATTCATGCCTGGTCCTTATTCCCTGCTCCATGTGTTCACACGTGGGACAAAGATAATAATAATCCAGGTCAACGTCCAGGGTCCGGATGGCGCTGACCTTCGATCTGCTCAAGTAAACGTTAAAAAGATTGATCGGCTCTTCGCAATCCGCACAAATGGCATGCCAGCCGGAATAATAACTGGAAAGACACCTTTTGCCTCCCGCCATAATTCCATGAAAGGCGCTTTCCTCATTATGGATGCATCTTGCCTTTGCATGTACCACAACCCACTTCCAAACGGGAACCAGCCCCTGTCGCAAATAATTGTAGAAATGCTCTCCCGTCCCGGGCTGAGCCTCTTCATTTCTGTTTCCCACAACGACCGTCTCCCCATCCTGATACCAACAGGAAGGATTTAAGTGATTCAACGCATCTTTGGGATCAGGCAAGGCTTCCCGGACGGTCCAGGCTTTCCCGTCAGGCGACAGTTCAATAAAGGGATAGTCAAACCTTTCCTGCGCCTGCGCCTGCGTTCCCATCAGGAGCCAAAGGCAAAAAAAGCAAAAAATCACCAGCCTTTTTACCATTCTTCCTCCCCCCGTTTCCATATCTTTACGACACGCAGGCTCCCCTGATCCAGCCTGGTATAAAAAGCTTCCACGTCCTCCTTGTCCAAAAACACGTTGATCCTTTGGGCTGCCGTATCCACGTCGCCGCTTTCGATCACTTTCCCTCCGGCGTCAAACACCTGCTGTACAAATACGTTTTCCCAGATCAGGAACGTCCCCATCCCCTCCTCTGACGCATAAACGTGAATTCTGTCACCGGAACGCAAAACGCCTCCCACTACCTGACAAAGATCCTCCGCGCGAAATCCGGCCACCACCGGTTCCTTCATGCCGGCCGTGATCCTTTCCACCGGCTGAAACATCCCTTCCGTCAAAAAGACACCTTGCCCGATCTGTATTTTAGCGACCCCGTCCTTCACGGCATCGGCCTCCGTAATGGCACAGGCAGGTACCATTGAAGCGTCGATCTCCTTTTTCTGAAAGTACTCTTCCAGATTTTCCTTTGTTATCAATTGCCCGGCCGGGATTTCCCCGGTTGCCGCGTAAACAGTCGTTTTTTCATAATCAGACAGCTGATTCTTTTCCACCCACAAAAGAACTGCAAAGCTTGCGCCGGCCGCCAAAAATGCGGCGAAGGTGGCGCCCGTCCATAATTTTATTGCCCTTGTAACCCTTGTTTCTCTTCTGTTTTGTTCCATAACCTTCCCCTTTTCCTTCTCATTCATCCGTTCTTGCAGGCTTTCCTTCTCCCCAAGCCGGGTCCACCGTCTTCCTCTCCCTTCTCCTCAAGCTGGGTCCGGCGGCTTCCTCGCCCTTCTCCCCAAGCTGGGTCCGGCATCTTCCTCGCCCTTCTCCCTAGTCTGCTCCAACCACGTCCACAAGCTTTCCCTTTCGCGCCTGAACCTGCAATCCCCAAATGCCCTTTAGCGGATAACTGATCTCGCCATAAACTCCCGTCTTTTCAACCACTTGCCCATTGGGCGCGCTCACCTCTCCTAAAGAACCATGCATCCATTCCTCCCTGCCGTCGTCCAGCCTGCAATAATCCACGCTCTCCCCTGAT
>ONSO01000128.1 GCA_900320485.1 uncultured Lachnospiraceae bacterium
TATCTTAAGCTTGCAGAGGATGCGGCAAAGATTTCCCAAACCGGTCAGTATAATTATTTTCGCATGATGGAGCGGGGAGACAGGCTTACTGCTGAGGGAGAGCTGGCGGCGTGCCTGAAGCACGTGATGCGCTTATGGCATCATTTGAACGGAGCCTACGCTCCTCACGACAAATGGCTGAAAAAGAGCTGTCTTAGGCTCCCGGATGGGGCGTGGCTTATCAGTTATCTGGAGCAGATCCACGCATCCGTGCGCATGGAAGATGAGAAAAGCGCGGCCGGGGTTGTAAGGAGTCTGTTGGAGGGCTTGTGTGCAGACCTGGCAAAGACCATGTATGACGCAGGATATATCAGCGACGTGGATCCTTACCTGGACCATCAGGTGGAGGAGCTTTTGATGAAGTCCTCCTACGCAAGGCTTTCTTTCAATGAGCTTGTGGGGAAGATCGCAAAGACGGAATTTGCTGCATTTGACAAGGTGAAAAATGAGGGCGGAAGGGCGGAATGCCAGAATGACTGGCCCACGTTTTCCGTGATGCGAAGGAGCCAATATCTGACCTGGGACCGCGTCATGCTGATGCAATACCTGTATGATTTCGAGAGGGAGCTGGCCATCGGCCACAATCTGATCACGGAGAAATACGGGCGCATGATGGAGAGTACCGCTCCGGAACGGTATGAGGATCTGGAGAAGCATTTCCCGGAGATCCCTGCGGAGAAAAAGGCGGTGATCGAACAGATCGTAGCCCTGCAGATGGGCATGGTGGAGGAACTCGCAAAGGAGTACCCCAAGGTGGTTGCCAATGCGAGAAATCTGCATACCTACGAGGATAACGTCATCGACACGTCCTATGAGACATACCTGCGGGGCGAGATCAGTACTTATTCCGACAAGATGCTGCAGCTTTATGCCGCATACGTGATCCGCTGCATTCAGGAAGGGAAAAACATAGCGAGGATGACCATGGAAAATACGGCGAAGCTTTATGGCTATGAGGGGCTTTCGGATTTTCAGGGAAGCATTGTTTAACGGGTATCAAAACAGTCATGTTTTGAATATAAAATTTAATCAAAAAACAAGGAGGGTTTTCAAATGAAGTTTGTATGTCCAGTATGTGGTTACGTTTATGAGGGAGAGCAGCCTCCCGCAGAGTGTCCCGTATGTCACGTCCCCGGCGATAAGTTTACGGTACAGTCCGATGAGAGAGTATGGGCTTCCGAGCACGTTGTCGGCATTGCGCAGGACGTAAGTGAAGACATTAAGGCGGACCTTCGCTCTAATTTTGAGGGCGAGTGCTCTGAGGTTGGCATGTATCTTGCCATGGCAAGGGTTGCTTATCGCGAGGGATATCCTGAAATCGGCATGTATTATGAGAAGGCTGCTTTCGAAGAGGCAGAGCATGCTGCAAAGTTTGCCGAGCTTCTCGGTGAAGTGGTGACGGACAGCACCAAGAAGAATCTTCAGCTTCGCGTTGACGCTGAAAATGGCGCTACCGCTGGCAAGACCGATCTTGCAAAGCGCGCTAAGGCAGCAAATCTTGACGCGATCCATGACACCGTGCATGAGATGGCAAGGGATGAGGCAAGACACGGCAAGGCATTCGAGGGGCTTCTCAAGAGATACTTTGGCTAACGAGAAAACGTGCCAGGGAGAACCGTCCCCGGTGGCACGTGCCAGGGAGAACCGTCCCCGGTGGCAGAAGGAGGAGTTTGCAAAGACGGCTGAGGCGGAAGGCTTCCCTGAGCTGGCTGCGAAGTTCCGCGGCGTGGGCGCCATCGAGAAGGCGCATGAGGAGAATTGTTGATCCGGAGTAAATGGAGGAACGTTTATGGATCAGAAGGTATTACAGAAGTTGAGCTATGGACTGTTTGTGCTTACGGCCAACGAGAACGGTAAGGATAACGGCTGCATCATCAATACGGCATGTCAGGTGGCATCGGATCCGCTGATGATCAGCATTTCGGTCAATAAGGCGAATCTCACCTGTGACATGATCGCCAATACGCGAAAGTTTACCATTTCGGTCCTTAGTGAGGAGGCAAAGTTTGACACGTTCAAGCATTTTGGATTCCAGTCGGGTCGGAACGTAAATAAGTTTGCCATCTATACGGATTGTAAGAGAGTGGCTAACGGTACCATGGCGGTCACCGCCGGGACCAATGCCTACGTATCCGCCTACGTGCAGCAGCAGATCGACCTTGGCAGTCACGTGCTGTTCATAGCGCAGGTGACGGATGGCGAGATCCTGACCGGCGCTGCTTCTGCAACCTATGCATATTACTTTGCAAATATTAAGCCGAAGCCGGAGGCCGTGGGTAAGGCGCCGGATGGTCAGACGGTATGGAGATGCAAGATCTGCGGTTACGAATACGTGGGCGAGGAGCTTCCGGAGGACTTTATCTGTCCCCTGTGTAAGCATCCGGCAAGTGATTTCGAGAAAGTCATAACTGCAAGTTAAGGCTCGAAGAGCCAGTCTCGCGAAGGTTGCGTCATTTGGTTACTGCGCATCGCGAGGACGGGTATCGGAAGGGCACGGACAAATGGCCAAGTCGGTCAATGCGTCCGTGTCCTTTTTTTATATGCTGCGGGAGAGGGGCGCGGCATGGAAAGCAAAGACGTCAAGTGGAAAAAGGGTCGGCAGACAACAAAAACGTTATGAGAAATTTGGGCAAAAATACGTCTTGTGGAGAGACGGCGACAAGGGGTATACTAGATGTTGTTGACGACGCAGAACCATCCGGCGCAGGGCGCCGCCTTCTCTTTACGGGAGGGGGTCATCATAACGGGAGAAGTAATATGAGTTACAGAGACGAAACGAAAGTAGTTCAGATCGGAGACAGAAAGATCGGGGGAGGAAATCCCATATTAATACAGTCCATGACCAATACAAAGACGGAGGACGTGGCGGGAACGGTGGAACAGATCCTTAGGCTGGAGCGGGCAGGTTGTGAGATTATTCGCTGCACCGTGCCTACGGAGGAAGCCGCAAAAGCCATCAAAGAGATCAAAAAGCAGATCCATATTCCGCTGGTGGCAGACATCCACTTTGATCATAAAATGGCCATTGCAGCCATGGAAAACGGTGCAGACAAGATCCGGATCAATCCCGGAAACATTGGATCCAGGGAGCGGGTAAAGGCCGTGGTTTCCGTTGCAAGGGAGAGGCAGATCCCCATCCGCGTTGGCGTTAACAGTGGTTCCCTGGAAAAGCCTTTGTTGGAAAAATACGGCGGCGTGACTCCGGAAGGGATTGTGGAGAGCGCTCTGGACAAGGTGCATATGATCGAGGATCTGGGCTATGACAATCTTGTGATCAGCATTAAATCCTCGAACGTGATGGCCTGCGTAAAGGCCCATGAGCTTCTGGCGGGGAAAACACCTTATCCGCTACACGTGGGAATTACGGAATCCGGTACCGTTAGGAGCGGAAACGTAAAATCTGCCCTGGGACTGGGAATGATTCTTAGCCGGGGCATCGGCGACACCATCCGGGTATCCCTGACGGGAGATCCCGTGGAGGAGATCTACACGGCAAAGCTGATCCTGAGGACCTTAGAGCTTCGAAAGGGTGGCATTGAAGTGGTGAGCTGCCCCACCTGCGGAAGAACCCAGATCGATCTCATTGGGCTGGCTACCAAGGTGGAGCAATTGGTTGCGGATTATCCTCTGGATATCAAAGTGGCCGTCATGGGATGCGTGGTAAACGGGCCCGGAGAAGCCAGGGAGGCTGACATTGGCGTTGCCGGCGGGATCAAAGAGGGACTTCTGATCAGGAAGGGGGAGATCCTTAGAAAGGTTCCGGAGGCGGAGCTTTTAAATGCGTTAAAGGAAGAGTTGGATCATTGGGAGGCATAGAAAATGAAGCCGTTTTTTGAGGTTTTTCCGAATCTGCAGCTTACCGGAAAGCTGCATGACCTCATGGAGCAGACTACCATAGAAAAGATCACGTCCACAAAGGCAAAGGATTTCCTTAGGATTTATCTTATGTCCCATAACCTGATAGAGAAAAAGGACGTCTATAAGGTGGAAAAGGAAATAAAAAAACAACTTTTCTCCGGCGTGACCATTGAAATAAAAATCTATGAGAGATTTGAACTCTCAGCACAGTATACCCCGGAAAAGCTTTTGGAGATTTACCGCGAAAGTATTCTGGAAGAGCTGATGGAGTACAGCCACGTACTTTTTGTGGGTTTAAAAAGTGCGCGCTTTTCTTGCCCGGAGACCGGTAAGGTCGTTGTAAATCTTGAAGATTCCGTTCTTGTAAAGTCAAAGGAGGATGATCTGAGACGCATTTTGGAGAAGATCCTCGTGGAGCGCTGCGGCTTTTCCGTCAAGATCGACCTGGAGTACCGGGAGAAGGAAAAGAGCGAGGAACGCGAGGATGAGGAGAGGCTCATCAGCCTGAAGGTGGCAGAGATCACAAAGCGCCTTAAGGGATATGAGGCCAGAGAGGATAATGCCGGCGAGGAAAAGGGAGCGACAAAGGCCGCGGGCGGCGAGAAAGCGGATGCTGCCAAGGCGGGAGCCGGCGAGGCATCTAAGGCAAAAGAAGAAAACAAAGAGACTGCAAAGAGCGGCGAGCTTAGGGAAGGCGCAGGCGGCAGACTAAATACGGGACGCGGCGAATTCTCCAAATTTAAGAAGGGGGATCGCGGCTTTGACCGCGGCGCCGTTAAAAAATCAGACAATCCGGACGTGATCTACGGCAGGGATTTTGAAGAGGAACCCCATAAGATCGAAGACATCATCGGTGAGATCGGAGAAGTGGTGGTTCAGGGAAAGATCCTCAAGCTCGAGACCAGGGAGATCAAAAACGAAAAGACCATTATTTTTTTTGACGTAACGGATTTCTCCGATACCATGACAGTCAAGATGTTTGCGAAAAATGATCAGGTGAAGGAAATCACGGACGGCCTGAAGGTGGGGAGCTTTATCAAGGTCAAGGGCATTGCCATGATGGACAAGTTTGATCATGAGCTTACCATTGGATCCATTGCCGGGATCAAGAAAACGGCAGACTTTTCCGTAAGCCGCTCGGACGTTGCCGTAAAAAAACGCGTGGAGCTTCACTGCCATACAAAGATGAGTGACATGGACGGCGTGTCCGAGGCAAAGGACATTGTAAAGCGCGCTTATAAATGGGGCCACAGGGCCATTGCCATCACGGATCACGGCGTGGTACAGGGCTTTACCGACGCGGGACACGTATGGGACGATCTCTGGAAGGCCAAGAAAAATGAATGTAAGGAAAAAGAGCTTCCGGCGCCGGACAAGCAGGATTTCTTTAAGGTGATCTACGGCATGGAGGCCTATCTGGTAGATGACCTGAGGGAGATCGTGACCGGAGACCGGGGACAGGACCTGAAGTCTGACTTTGTGGTATTTGACATTGAGACCACGGGATTTTCGCCCGTGAGCAATAAGATCATCGAGATCGGTGCCGTGAAGGTCAGCGGGGGAGAGATCGTCGACCGTTTTTCCACTTTTGTCAATCCGCAGGTACCCATTCCCTTTGAGATCACGCAGCTGACCAGTATCAAGGACGAAATGGTCATGGATGCGCCCGTCATTGAAGAGATCCTGCCGCGGTTTTTGGAGTTTAGCGAGGGGTGCGTCATGGTGGCCCATAATGCTAACTTTGACATGAGCTTTATCATGGAAAACTGCAGAAGGCAGGGATTTTCCGACGTATTTACCTTTGTGGACACGATGCAGATTTCCAGGGCGATCCTTACGGATCAGGCAAAGCATACCCTGGATGCGGTTTGTAAGACGCTGGGGATTTCTCTGGAAAATCACCACCGCGCAGTGGATGACGCCGAAGCCACGGCCCACGTTTTTGTAAAGTTCATCCAGATGCTGGCGGAGCGGAAGATCTTTACGCTGAAGGAATTGAACGTTTTAGGAGAGACCAGTGCTTCTTTGGTACAGAAGTCTCCTTCTTATCATGCCATCATTCTGGCAAAAAACGACCTTGGAAGAACGCATTTATATAAGCTGGTGTCGGAGTCTCACTTGACGTATTTCCACAGGGTGCCCAGAGTTCCCAAGAGTCTGGTACAAAAGTACCGTGAGGGACTGATCCTTGGAAGTGCCTGTGAGGCCGGCGAGCTTTACCGCGCACTTTTGGACGGACAGTCGGATCAGCAGATCGCAAGACTTGTGGAGTTCTATGATTATCTTGAGATCCAGCCAGTGGGAAATAATGCTTTTATGATCGAATCCGACAAGGTGCGAAACATCGAGAGCGTGGAGGACATTCAGGAAGTCAACCGCAAGATCGTTAAGCTGGGAGAGCAGTTCCATAAGCCCGTGGTGGCAACCTGTGACGTGCATTTTCTTGATCCTTCGGATGAAGTGTACCGACGGATCATCATGGCGGGCAAGGGCTTTGCGGATGCAGACCAGCAGGCACCCCTGTACCTTCACACCACGGAGGAAATGCTGGAGGAATTCCAGTATCTTGGAAGTGACAAGGCGTATGAGGTCGTGGTAAAGAATACAAACATGATCGCGGACATGATCGAGACCATTGCCCCCGTGCGGCCGGACAAATGTCCTCCCGTCATTCCGGACAGTGACAAGACGCTGACAAAGATCTGCTATGACCGCGCTCATGAGATCTATGGTCCGGAGCTTCCCGAGATTGTTGAGGCCAGGCTGAAGAGAGAATTGAATTCCATTATTTCCAACGGATTTGCCGTGATGTACATCATTGCCCAGAAGCTGGTTTGGAAATCCGTGGAGGATGGATATCTGGTAGGCTCCCGTGGTTCCGTGGGAAGCTCCTTTGTGGCTACCATGGCGGGAATAACGGAGGTGAATCCCTTAAGCCCCCATTATTATTGCAGTAAGTGTCATTACGTGGATTTTGATTCCGAGGACGTGAAGGCATATGCAGGCAAGGCGGGAATCGACATGCCGGACAAGGCTTGCCCGGTTTGCGGGGAGAAGCTTCATAAGGACGGCTTTGACATTCCTTTTGAGACGTTCCTTGGGTTTAAGGGAGACAAGGAACCTGACATTGACTTAAACTTCTCGGGAGAGTATCAGTCCAAGGCCCATAAATACACGGAGGTTATCTTTGGCGCGGGCCAGACCTTCCGTGCGGGTACCATTGCAACCGTGGCGGACAAGACGGCCTTTGGATACGTTAAGCATTATTTTGAGGAGAAGGGCATTACAAAGAGAACCAGTGAGATTGAGCGGCTTTCCGTGGGATGTACCGGCGTAAGGCGAAGTACCGGACAGCATCCGGGAGGAATCGTGGTTTTGCCCCTGGGGCAGGACATCAATTCCTTTACGCCCGTACAGCACCCGGCAAATGACATGACCACGGACACGGTAACGACGCACTTTGATTATCATTCCATCGACCATAACCTGTTAAAGCTTGACATCCTGGGACACGATGATCCCACCATGATCAGAATGCTACAGGATCTTACGGGGATCGATCCCTTGACAATACCGCTGGACGGGCAGGACGTCATGAGCCTTTTTCAGAATACGGATGCCCTGGGGATCACGCCGGAGCAG
>ONSO01000133.1 GCA_900320485.1 uncultured Lachnospiraceae bacterium
ACCTGCCAGGTAAATCCGTCATGCTGCATGAGCCCGCTCGCCGAGCTTTTCACGACCGTCTGCGCATACTGCCCTGCAAGCAGCAGGCCAATCACGGACGTATCCGGCACGATGCTCCTAACCTTCGGCAGGACCTTCTGAAAGCCTTCCGTTTGGATGATCTTCTCCCGGAAGCCCGGGCCGTCGTTGCTGTACACTTCCAGGATCTTGTCCTGATCCTCAAGATACGTGCCGTCGCACCATTTTAAGACCGCCACCGTGATCAGGTTCTCTCCCTCCTTCAAATACGGCGTCACGTCAAATTCACTGGTGTGGTGGCTGACCTGGGAATATCCGGCAAAAGACTCATTTACGTATAAGTACATGCAACTGTCAACGCCCTCAAAGCCAAGGATCCGCCGCTTTCCGTCAAACTGATAGGCATACTTTGTCTGATACAGGCCCACGGGATTTTCATCCGGCACGTATGGCGGATCAAAAGGAATGGGATAAACCACGTTGGTATATTGAGCCTTATCATAATCGTGAAGCTGCCAGTTGGAAGGCACCGGGATTGTTTCCGTAAAGTTTACTTTGAGAAAATCCTCCTCCAGATCCATAAGGCTGGCATAATACTTAAACTTCCATTCCCCGTTCAACAGTTCAAATTTTTCCGATCTCTCCCTTGGCAGGAAAGGATCCTGTCCCTTTGCAAAGGGGATAAAATAGGCATGATCCGGCAACGTTCCAATATGAAGATTCTTTGGATCCTCATGATAGATCATTTTTCCCTTGGCCGTTCCCTCCCTGCAATAATCGCTAACTTTCATGGTACCCTCCCATTTTTATTTTTTTCTTTTGTTCTTTACCCGAAGCACGCTTTCCTCCGTGCTTTAGAACCTGTCATAGCTGGTCCAGTTCTTTGGAGCATTGTCCCAGCGGTCCTTTTGTTCAAACAGCAGATTGTTCATCCATGCAATGGCATCCACAATGCCGTCCTCGTCAAAGGAAAACGTCTCTCTCGTCTTTTGCTCTTCCGGCGTGTTAAAATAATTAAAGGGTTCCGGCCAGACGGTCACAAGAAGCTTCTTGCCTTCATCGTTTTCCTGCTTCTCCATGCGATAACGCATGCCCTGATGGCACCCCGTATATTCCGTTTTTTTCAAGTACTCCATGGACAATACGTCTTCTCTTTTGATCACTTCTTTGCCCTCTCAGACTTTCCGCCGCGCGGCCTTTTTGCCCTTCGGACCGCCCCGCTTTTTCTCCTTAATTCCGTTTGAGATCATTATATCTTTAAATCCGCTTTTTGCCAACTTCCAATTAAAAATTTACTCCTGCCGGCTCATCTCCTTTTTTAATTGCCGGATGATCTTTTTCTCCAGTCTGGAAATGTAGGATTGGGAAATGCCGAGAAGCTCGGCCACCTCCTTCTGGGTCAGTTCCTTTCCGTCCTTGCTTCCAAGGCCATACCGCAGGCTTACGATCAGCTTTTCCCGGTCATTTAACTTCGCCAACGCCTTTTTTAGCAGACCCCTCTCCACCTGATTTTCAATATCCTTGTAGATCACGTCCTCGTCCGTCCCTAAAACGTCAGACAGAAGCAGTTCATTTCCATCCCAGTCAACGTTCAGAGGCTCATCAAAAGAAACCTCCAATCTGGTCTTATTGTTTCTTCTCAGATACATTAGTATTTCATTTTCTATACATCTTGAAGCATAAGTGGCAAGTTTTATGTTCTTGCTTGGCTGGAAGGTATTGATTGACTTAATGAGTCCGATGGTTCCGATGGAGATCAGATCTTCCACTCCAACCCCCGTGTTGTCGAATTTCTTGGCAATGTAAACCACCAGCCGCAGATTATGTTCTATCAGAGTGGCCCGGGCTTCTTCTTTTTTGTCCGAGTCCAGCAGGACGATCATTTGATTTTCCGTTACGGGTTCCAGCGGAGGAGGCAATATGTCCGCTCCTCCAATGTAATAAAGATCTCCCCCCGTCTTTTGAATGCAAGCCTTTTCCCTTCTCTTCCAACGAAACCGAAGTTTACCGGGCAACGTCAGTTGCATGATCATGTTTCGCTCCCCTTTCCCACTATTCTTATGGTTCTTCCAACGTCTTAGGTGAAATGATCAGACAGTCCCGTCCCTCCTCCTTTGCCATTTTCTCCGGCACGACGGCTACGTAAACGTTGTGAAGCGTTTTGACCAATCCCCCCAGCTCAAGTTGCAGCTCGGGGACGGGGTATCCCTTAAGGATTCCTCGCTTTTCGCCTATGCCATGCCAGGGTATGACCCGGAACAGGTCCTCCTCCCCCCAGAGCTTCTGCGCTTCCCTGCCGTCCAACACGCATACCGGCTTTCCGCTGATGGGTTCCGTCAAAAAATTGCCAGAGTCGACCAGTGCCTTTACTGCCATCTTTTTCTCCCCGATCACGATCGTCGCCACGCCCTCCCGGCGGTTTCTCTTTCTACCCATTCGGATCCACGTCACCCCTCCACAGAGCATCAGCGGCTCCAGGATCAGGACCATCCCTGCATTCATTGACCATCCCCAAAGATGCCGTACGCTCCTTTGGATCAGGATCATCCCCCCCGCCCAGCAGACGCTGCATGCGAGGTAACTCTCAAGAAGCTTAAGACCTCCCTGCATTGTCTTTATGGGAAACGTGATCCATGCCATGCAGGCAAAGCACAGGAGCTCAGCCGGGAGCTTTACCCAGATGCAGATGGGCGCTAACAAGACAAGCACGGAAAGCGCCGCTCCCGTCAGGGCGCCGGCTACGATCCTGCGGCTCTTGGCGCCGTTCCAGACCAGTTCATTTGTCAATCGAAGGGTGCATGCGTTGAACATGGCCATCTTCAAAAATGCGATATCCCAGTAGATTTCCAACGTCATGCTTTACAGCCCTTCTTAATCTCAGTTTTACTTTACGTTTAGATATATTATAAAGCCGGTCCCTTAAGATTTTTGTCAAAAAAATAGCGGTAAGATCATAGATCTTACCGCCTTAAATCGACTTTTCAAAATTCAGTTCGTCATCAGCTCTTTCTAAGAAAATCAGGGATCACAAGAGATTTCTCATTTACGTTACTCTTCAAGTCAACGGGTCTGTGCTGCGTCGGCTGGGTAACCTGAATGGTAGGCTTGCTGGGTGCCTGAGGCTGTACCTGATTCATCATGGGACTGGTTCCCGCATTTCCGGTTCTGGGAACGGAGTTTACGATGGACTGGGTAAACATGGGCTTGGAAGCAAGCTTGCTGCCGAATCCTACCTGCAGTCCGTCATTAATTCCCGTTGCAATAACCGTTACGGTACAAGTATCCTTCATTGACTCATCATACTTTGCGCCAAAGATAACGTTCAACTCTTCACCACAGATCTCCTGAATGTATCCTGCCGCCGTATTGGCGTCAAACAGAGAGATGTCACCGGAAATGTTCAGGATAATGTCGGAAGCGCCGCGGATGGACGTCTCAAGCAAAGGACTTTCCACTGCCATCTTAACTGCGATCTCCGCCTTGTCGTCTCCTTCGCCGTGACCGATGCCGATGTGGGCAATACCCTTGTTCTTCATGGCAGTCTGTACGTCTGCAAAGTCAAGATTAATGATCGCGGGAACGTTGATCAGATCCGTGATTCCCTGAACGGCCTGCTGCAATACCTCATCAGCCTTCTTCAGTGCATCCGGCATCGTGGTACGCTTGTCCACGATCTCAAGCAATTTATCATTCGGGATAACGATCAGAGTATCCACGCTTTCCTTAAGGCGCTCAATGCCTGCAAGTGCATTGTTCATTCTGGTCTTCGCCTCAAAGCGGAAAGGCTTGGTCACTACTCCGACGGTAAGGCTTCCCTGATCCTTAGCCAGCTTGGCAACTACGGGTGCCGCACCGGTTCCGGTACCGCCGCCCATGCCGCAGGTAACAAATACCATGTCCGCTCCGGCAAGTGCGTTGGCGATCTCCTCCTTACTTTCCTCAGCTGCCATCTCACCAACCTCGGGCTTTGCTCCTGCTCCAAGGCCTTTGGTAAGCTTTTCACCCATCTGAAGAATTCTGGGTGCCTTGCAAAGTCTGAGTGCCTGCTTATCCGTATTCATTCCAATGAAGTCAACGAGGTCTATCCCCTCCTCCACCATTCTGTTTACGGCATTGTTACCGGCTCCGCCAACACCTACTACAATTATCTTTGCTCCTGCTTCCGCCTCATTACTGTTTATTTCGATCAAGGGTCCTTCCTCCTTTTCTCTACATATAAATCCATCTAATTCATCATATAATTATTTTTTGAAATTATCAACCTATTTTTTACAAAAAGCCGAAAAAAGTGCGTTTATTGACTTATTCGGTCGGTTTGAACAAATAATTCTTTTTGGTTTCACTGTAAGTTTCCATGTGGAGCACTCCCGTTTTTCCCTCCAGATTCTTTAGGAAGAAGGGCAGATTCATGATCTTATCCTCCAATTTGCTCCTCTCGTTTCCCAGTGCGACCTTCACGGTTCCGAAAAGCAGGGTAACTTCTCCATTCTCGAAATGGATCTTGTCAGCGGAGATCTCATACTTCTTCAAAAGCTTCGTAATGGTCAGGATGTCCCCAAACACTCTCTCGTCTTCCACGGGCAATGGTTTCCCAAGGACCGCATAAGAGAAGGAGAGTCCCGTGATCTGCGGTATTCCCGCAGTCCTGACGCTGGAGTTCTCCACAAGATAACCGTCTTTGTCAAAATACATGAAAGCGTCCAAATACTTCACGTAACCTGCAAGAGCTTTCTCATAAACCGTGATCTTAATGTCAGTCGGCGAAAGCGTCTCCACCGTAATGGCATCAATAAAGGGAATGTCCTTGGCTTCCCAGTTCTTGTATTTATGGGAGAGATATAGGGAATTGTCCCCCAGCACCCCTCCCATGATCATTTCCTTGATCTCATCCTCGGTATAGTGAATGTTTCCGTCCACGTACACCGTCTCGACGTGATACTTGCTCAGCAAATGGTTCCCCGCCCATAGCGCAGCCGCGACCAGGATCAAGATCACGAAAAGTATTATGATTATTTTTCTTCTGCGTTTCTTATTCACCAACGATCCTCGCTCCCAATTCCCTTAGATCTTTGCAAATGTTCTCATACCCGCGGTCCACGTAACGTTTCCCGCTAATCACCGTTTCACCCTCTGCACCCAGTGCGGCTGCCACAAGGGCCGCACCTCCCCGCAGCTCGCAGGCCTCCACCTTGCACCCCCGCAGGCGTCTTACGCCCTCCACCAGAACGCATTTCTCGTCCGTCTGACGGATCTTTGCTCCCATTTTTTGGAGCTCCCCTGCGATCCTGAACCGGTTTTCAAATATGCTTTCCCTCACCAGACACTTACCCGTTCCCGTACATCGAACCGCCAATAATGCAGATTGCAGATCCGTGGGAAATCCGGGATAAACGTCCGTCCGGACGCTTGAAAGCATTCCCGCCCGTTCCGGAAACTGTGCGTAAATGCCTTCCCGGGTAACGGTAATGCCCGCTCCCATCCTTTCAGCCAACAGCAGGATCGCTTCCATTTGATCCGACGGGGCATCCTCCAAAAGCACGTTGCCGCCTGCCGAAAATCCGCAAAACAGATACGTCCCGGCGACAATTCTGTCCGAGGGGATCCGAAACCGTACGCCATGAAGCGGCATGCCTCCGCGAATGCACAGTTCCCCGGTTCCCATTCCCCGGATCCCGGCTCCCGCCGCATTTAAAAATCCACAAAGCGCCGTAACCTCCGGTTCCCGCGCCGCCCCGTGGATCCTTGTTTCCCCTTTCGCAGCCGTGGCCGCCATGATCACGTTTTCCGTCGCTCCAACGCTCGGAAAGTCAAGCCAGATCTCCGCAGGGCTAAGGCCCTTGCCGGTCCTGGCCAAAATGCCATTCTCCCTGTCCCGGAAAGTTACTCCCATGGCCTTCAGCGACTTTACGTGAAGGTCAATGGGTCTTTTCCCGATAACGCAACCCCCCGGATTTTCCAGAGTGGCCCGTCCCTGCCTTGCCAGCATTGCTCCAAGGAGAAAAATGGAGGAACGCATGCTTTTTGCAGCCTCTCCGGCAACGTCCTTTCCGTGAAATCCCGAAGGGTCCACCGTCAGGGAATGACCATTCCACTGCGTTCTACACCCCAGGCCTTCCAGAATCTGAAGCATGCCGTAAACGTCTGAGATCTTTGGCACGTGATCCAGACGACATTTTTCTTTCATCATAATGCACGCCGCCAAAATGGGCAGTGCGGCATTCTTTGAGCCCTGTATCCTTACTTTTCCCTGTAGCGGCGCCCCGCCCTGCACGCGAATGGAATCCATGTTTCAACCTGCCGACTGAAATTATTCTATTCTACGCGCATGGCCCCCACTTGGTACCTTGCCTCTTTAATTTCCCCGGTATTCAATCCCCCTGGCAACGCTCAATACCAGTCCCATCTCGATCATCAAAAAGATCACTGAGGATCCGCCGTAACTGATAAAGGGAAGGGAAATACCCGTATTCGGAATGGTATTTGTTACAACCGCCACGTTCAGCACGGCCTGCACCGCTATGTGTGAGATCACGCCCGTTACAAGCATGCCGCCAAAAAGATCCGGCGCATTATTTGCAATGATCATCATTCTCCAGATCAGGATGACAAACATCAGCATGATGGCTGCCGCTCCAAACAATCCCAGCTCTTCACAGATAATCGAAAAAATCATATCGTTGTGCGACTCCGGAATAAATCCGAGTTTTTGCATACTCTTTCCCAGTCCGCTGCCGAACAGCCCACCGGATGCAATGGCATATAATCCCTGCAGAATCTGATATCCCTTCGGATGAGTCTCGACATTTCGCCAGATCTCAAATCGCTCGGCACGAAATCCCTCACCGAACTTTACATACATCAGGGCAATCGCAGTCATCGCAGAGCCAAAAACAAGATATAATGTCTTTTTTTTGGCGGCCACAAAACACATCCCCAATGTAATCGCTGCGACAACGATCGCTGTACTCAGGTTTTCAAGTGCCACAAAAAATATCAAAATGCCACAGGGGATGAACACGCGTATCAGTCCCTTGATATTGCTCATCTCATTCGGCCTCATCTGTATGAAATATGCCGCGACAAAAATCACTACGATCTTCGTGATTTCCGAAGGCTGAAACGTGATGCCGGCAATGGAGATCCACCGCTTGGCACCATTGATCTCTTTTCCGATAAACAACACCAGAATCTGCAAAAATGCCGCCAGAAAATACAATCTCGTTATCACCCGGAAGCGAAAAATAAAAATCGGTTTCAGATACCATTGATATGGAATGCGGCTCACAAAAAACATGGCTACCAGACCGAGCGCCACGCCAAATGCCTGTTTTTTCAGAAAATAGGCGGAGTTGTTAAA
>ONSO01000194.1 GCA_900320485.1 uncultured Lachnospiraceae bacterium
CTTCTTCGACGTCACCAGATCCTCCAGCATGTCGATGATCTTTACGGCGCCCTCCGCCTGGAAATTCATCATCACGTCCTTCATGGCCTTCAAGAAATCGCCGTTCTGGCGCGAATACTTAATGCAAAAGGCCAGCAGGTATGCCGTATTGTCCGAATAAGTCGGGTCTCCCACAAGGTCGCAGAGAAAGTTCACGTACTCCGTGACCGTGTTGCCCTTTCCAATGGCAAAGGCCCGCTCCACGAGAATGCCGACAAGACGATTTGTCTCCGCCTGCTCCTTGGCACTGACGCCGGACCGGATCATGCTGTTGATGAACTGGTCCATGATCTGCATCTCCGGACGCTGGCCGTTGGGATTTACCCGCATGGTATATTCGCCGTTCTCTCCAAAATCAAAGAACGTATTTGGGCTGTGACTCTCCGCAAACCCGAATTTTCCGTAGTCAAAGCCCACGTAATAGGTCTTCTTTCCCACGTCATTCATCAAAATGTTAACGTAGTCGAAATCTATGTTGTGATTCTCTATGATCCCCTGTCTCAGCGCTATTCGCTTCTTGTAATGCTCGATAAATTCGTCAGAAAAGCCCTGCCCGTCAAAAGAAACGCAACGCGCAGGCGTATCGTTTAGGATGGTCACGTACTTTGCCTTGTTTCCGCCCTTGGAATGCCCGATCACCGTGACTACGTAGTCCTCGAGATGGAGCTTCTCGTAGACACTCTTATACCACTCAAGGGCATTGATCTGCTGGAGGGAATCCACCTGGTTTGCCCCTTCAAAATCATCCACCCATTCATTGCTGGCCGTGCCGCGAAAGGCAACAACCGCCTCCTTTTCCTTCTCATTCAGGAACACGGCGGAAATGCCGCCGCCTCCGCCGTAGGCCGTGTCAAGATGAGGCTGGGTGACGTAAGCGTCAAGGATGTTGGGCTTACTCTCCATGGCCATGATGATATTCTTCCAGTCGAACCCGTTCATGCAGGAATTATAGTCCACGTCATCCTCAATCCTCGATACGTCGATCTGGGTCAGATATTCCCGAACAGTCTGGTCATCCGCATTCAATACGGAGATAAAAGGAAATATGTCAGGCAGGTACGTTAAATGCTCCAGCAGGAGCAGTTCATCCATTTTGTATAACATGTCACTCTTTTCTCCTAACCCCTCATAACCTCATGGTTTGATCACTTGTCCACCTGAAAACTGCGGAACGTAATGCTCCTTATCAGCGCCGCGTTTTTCCGGTTCCTGCAATATGCATCCAGCTCCAGAACGCTTCCGGACTTAAGCTGCTCCGCATCCTTTACGAAGAAAAGAATGCCGCTGGTATAGATCCCGTTTTCCCGAAAGACCGCCCGGATCCGTTCCAAAAGCTTTTCCGCGTCTTCGTCATTCGAAATGAAGTCCGCCGGGAAAAACAATGCCGTATGCCTTCCCAGATGCGGACGCCTGTCCATCAGCTCCCTGCCGGAGTGGATCTCGTCACTGATCAAAAAAGGAAAGTAGGTATAAACCCTGGCATGCACGCCCGCCTTCTCCAAAAGTCCTTCCACGATCTCGTCATATTCCCTCTCGAAAGGAATGTCATAGAAATTGTCCAGATACTGACCGTCCTCATACTTCAGAATGTATTCCACCGTTTCCTTTTCCGGCTGTACAAACTGTAATTCCACGCATCCCTTTCTCGAGGATGGCTGAAAGGATATCACCTTAAAATTCTCCTTGGGATAACGCTTTTTCAAAAACTCCCTGCAGCTTCGAAGCTCTGCAAGAGCCCTTTCCTGATAATCAAACAGCTTCCCCTCCAGGATCCTCGCTCCATCCGTATAGGCCAAATCCAACAATGCCTTTTCCTCGTCAGTCATCTGAATCACTGCCATGGAAATCCCCCTCCTTTATGCTCTCACGTACCCATTTTACTTATTTTGTTTCAATCTCTTCGATCAGTGCCTGATAGACCATCCTGAGATTATCATTTCCCGCCCGGACGTTCCTCGCAAGGTTAATGCCGATCAGCCTAAGGAGCACCACGCCGCTCTTTGGCCGCTCATTGCAAAAGCGGTCAAAATCCTTACGGTTAATGGAAAGGGACACGCAATCCTCCTTCGCCTTCACCGTGGCCGAGCGCTTGTCACTGTCGATCATGGCCATCTCGCCAAAAACGCAATTGGATCCCGCGTCCAGCGTGGCCACCACAAATTCATCCCCATAAATGGTCTTCTTTACGATATCCACCGTGCCCTCGATCAGCACGTACATTTCGTCTCCGCTGTCGCCTTCCGTGATGACGTTTTCGCCCTTTTTCGTCCGTTTTTCCTTCAGCATGGAGGACAAAAACTTCAGGTCCTCATTCTCCACCTTCGAAAGCAAGGGTATTTTTCTCAGACTCGCTACGTAATCCATGCCGGTCCGCCTTTCTGCACCTTATGCGTTCCTTATACTTCTTCTCCAAGGATAATGGCTCCCATGTTCCCGTCCAAGACGTAATCATCCTTGGGATTCAAGTGGGGACAATTGGTCTCCATGGTCTTTACGGATTTCAGGCGCTGGATGATCTCTCCATAGTTTGTAGACTTCTGGGCCTCGGAAAGGATCTGATGCTTCAGCTCCTTCTCCACCCCCATGTTCTCCAATACACCCAGCAGCAAAATGCCGTGCTTCTTTTTATACCAGGCAAAGAGCTCTCCATACGTTTTGCCGATCCAGTCCTGCCCAATGGGCGCGATCTGAACGGAAACCCCGTCGCCGTTGTCCAGGAAAGAGGACATGACCTTTGACATGCCGCCATAATTGGTTGAGGTACTGAGAATGTACCTGGCATACTCGTCTACGTAGATCACCTCCGCGCAATTCTGGCTCTCCAGATAATTCTTATACCGCTCCGTCTTGATCTCTGCACAGATATGACATTTTGCATTCAGCTTACGCACCAAAAGTGCACCGACAAATACCCGGGAATCCACCAGCTCATCATCCAGATTCTCCTGATTTTCGCCAATGATCAGAACCTTGGACGCCTCCTTTACGTTTGCCTTGAGCAGCGTCTGCTCCTCCGTAAAATCGCCGCGCAGAACGTTCAGTCCCTTCAGCTCCTGATCGTCGTGAAGGCTTTGCAGCTTTACCTCGTCCGCATTATTGATCAGAATCACGTCCGACGGCTTCATGTCCTTATTCTTGCGAAGGATCCCCTGGATCAACATCTTAACGTCATTTTTCCAGCCACAGATAATGACGTGATTTTTCATGCTCTGCATCTTCTTTTCTCCTCGCTCTAAATTCAGCCTTCTTGCCACAAACGCGGATGAGACAAAGCCCGTGATGGAGGAAAGGCCCACCATGCCCAGGATCAGGACAAAGATCCCGGCGATGCGGGTCCAGGGATGATCCACGTACACGTAATCATTACCCGTTACCGCAAGGAAATTGAACACCACCACGTCCCAGAAGGGCGTATCCGCTCCCTCCTTCCTTAGCATCAGGTAACAGAACAGGCACAACACCAGATACAATGCCAGAATGAGCAGGATCACGTGAAAACGTATTAACTTTAAGAATTCAGCCATTCGTTTGATTCTTTTTTTCATTTTTCGTTTTATCCTTAGGCACCCCTGCCCCTCCTTCGTGTTTTGTTAACCACAAGGCATCTTCCCAATTTCCTTCGGCGTGCTCTAGGGCAGCACGTCCTCACTTCGTTCGGATCCCGGAATTGCTTCGCCATTCCGGGACTTCTTCGCTCAGGATTCCGCGCTTCGCACGAATTGGGCCCCTCCTTTCGCTCAGGATTCCGCGCTTCGCACGAATTGGGCCCCTCCTTCGTGTTATTTTACCATACTTGGGAGGGGCATTCAATTATAAGTTCATTTCCGCGCGTCTTTTCGCGTCCGCCTCGATCCATTCGTCCAGGGTCAGGGGAACGTAATCTGAAAACATGCAAAAACAGTTGATCACGTTGCAGGGGATCTCTACTTCCTCATCACTCCCCAAAATGTTTCTCCTTTGTCTGCGAACGCCGTTTACGTAATCATTGATCAGCGTCTCGTCGAAGGTATTGTGGACGTGACCGTAGAGCATGTATGTCTTGGGGCTGCCGTCCCCGTTCCTGCGATACTGCCCATTGTAACACATAATAGGATAATGAGAAAGAATGACCTTTCTCTTATTGTCGCTCAGCTCCTCATAAGGGCGGATCCACTTAAAATACTCTGTCTTAAACCGCCTGTCATTCAGGTACTTGTCGTGATTTCCAACGATCAGGCACTTGTTTCCCTGCAGGCGCTCTAATAGACTGTTTGCCACTTCCCCCTTGGGCGACATGCAAAAATCTCCAAGGATCACCACGTCGTCCCCCCTGCGGACCTTGGAATTCCACTGCCGGATCATGTATTCATTCATGGCCTCCACGTCCGGAAATCCCCGTTTGTCCATTTGCGTATTTAGTTTTTCATGGCAAAAATGCAGGTCTGCTATATAATATCTCATGTTTTGAGGTCCTTCGTTCTAAGGTGGGTTTTTGGGACTTATTACGTGTTACCATGAGTTTAACAAAAACGGGAAGTCATCCAGCGTTTGGGAGGTGAACCTATGGATTATCAGATCATTGCCGTTGATTTCGACGGAACGCTTTGCTATAGCAATTGGCCGGACCTTGGCGAGCCAAACCGTCCTCTCATCAACTATCTGAAAGGTCAAAAGGCCCTTGGAAACAAGGTGATCCTGTGGACCTGCCGTGCCGGCAAGGACCTGGAGCGGGCCATTGCCTGGTGCCGGGAGCGTCAGCTGGAATTTGACGCGATCAATGACAATCTGCCGGAGATCATAGCGCTTTACGGCAACAATTCCCGGAAGATCACATGTGATTATATTGATGATAAGGCGGTGTTACCCGCCATGGTAAATGGATAAGGTCCGTCATTAACGACGAACCTTTTTCATCAGTAAAACATTACTTCTGAGTGAACATAATCACTATTAGCCTCATTCTCATATCCTTTGCTTATTAATCTCAAAACATAAGCAGAATGGGGATAATCAATCTGTAGTTCATTAGCAAAATCAAGATATTCCTTAGCCAATTTCCTTTGAGGCATTCCATCTTCCACAGTTCTCATTCCATATAATCCTTCAAACAGCGCAGCGATATTCCCGTCAAGTTCTCTTGAATCATACTCTTCTAGTAGTTTACGAATAAACTCATGAGGAAAATGTCCGTCAGATCCTTTAATATTCTTTCCAAGTATTGTCCCGATCACGTACCTAAAGCTTTCATCGTCGAATGATCTCAAACTATCAAAAAAGAATTTGAACGAGGCATAATCGTTATACGCTTCTTTGGGAAGCCTAAAGTTCTCATTAAAACTGTATCTTCCCATCATGCCAGATAAAACGATATCCTTTACTTTATTAGGATGTCTAAATAGATAAGTGCATACCCCTTTGGGATATTGAGCAATTATCTCTTTTTTTACAAGATTAAGGCACAACTCTGCCCATGCATCTGAATAATGCACCTTATCAATATGCGAAATAATAGAAATCATTTCATCTTTATATCGCCGGCACAGCTCTAAATTAGATTCCATAACAGCGACAAACACTTCTGTGGCCATTTCAATGCATATATCTGGACATTTTTCGCTTTCCATGTATAAATACAATAATAATCCACATGGATTGTGTTTCAAAAGCGCAGCATAATCATCTGAATCATATTTCAACATTTCCTTGTTTGCCCAATAATCATGAATCTCATTATCAGTCAAACAACGCAAAAGTTTTTTATTATACAACAGCGGTACTATAGCGCTTCTATTCTTATCCAAAACCTTTAAAAAGTCTTCAGCTGTGCCATCCTGCAGTTCATCTAAGACTTCTGCCAATGTCGCAAACTTACCACCATCAAATAATTTATTTAGCAAATATCCACACTTATCTTTTGGAAGAACTTCAACAAACAAATGTCCCCATGGACGCTCACTTGGTATATAGTCCACTATGGTATCTATAGCCTTATCACCATATACCGAAAGCAAATCCGAAAATACATGTTTTCGATAAAGAAACCTCTCTCTGTCAATTCTTTTGTAGTCATCTGCATATGGCAACAACTCTTCAGCAGGACATTCATAGCTCGTTCTAAAAATCCACGCACTTTTTTGTAAATCGTTCTGGTATTCAGTAGCCTTTATCCATTTTTCCAAAGGCGAAACATATTTTTTACTCTCTTCCCACCCAAAACGTTTTATACTGAATACCCTTTCTCTGAGCCAATAGTTCATTTTATCTACTTCATGAGAATCATATTCATCTACAGAAAACAGGTCAGCATATGCAGCAAGCAATTCTGGAGAAATATCTCTATAGTTTTCTAAAAGAGAAAGAATAATGGATGCCCTTTTAATCGCAATCGATTTATCAAAAAGTAGTCTCATTAGCCTTTCCTTTGTTTTAATAAGATCCTGTACTGTAATTCGCTCTCCAGGAATCCTTCGTTCACCTATACGAACTCCTTTATAATACGAATCTTTCCGTATTAGCTTGGCAAATAAGACAATGGTTTCCTCCGGATATTTACTAAGAAAACTAGTTATAACTTTTTCCTTTTGTTTAATAGTGACCGTACCTTCGCATCGCCATAAACATAATGCGTCGAGGATAGATTCTTCCGGTGAGGTGCTATATCGATACTTCTTATCCAAGAAGAATAAATCAAAAAGGATCCTACAGGCTTCAGAAAATGTATCTGAATATAGAACAAGGTCATCAAAAACATTCAATATACGACAATATAGATCGTTTAAATCTTCATGATCAAATATTTGCCTAATAATCCCATCCTTTTGGGAATAATCATTGGAAAGGAATTCCATAACCACTTCATGTCGAGCCATCGCTAAAAATGACATATTCTCAACAATATAACTCGACACTGCTGGTTCATAACACCATTGTAAAAGTCCTTGAACTGCATTCCCTAAGCGGTCATCTTCATCCTTATCGTATGCATAATACACAAAATTCCACATTAATCTACTGATTATATTCTTGTAATCATAAACAGTCCGACCGTCAAAACTACCAGTATTGCATATTGCCCCAAACAAATCATTAAGGAGTTCTACCAATTTATTAAAATGGATTTCTGCTGTCGTTAAAGCAAGGGTACTCCACGCCTCTTCATAATTTGTAATGACATAATGATTATGTACTATCTTCACCGGAGAATCTTCCATCAATGCTAAAGAATAGTACTGTTTTTCAATGTCTTCAAAGTTGCTTCCTGACAATCTTTCAACTAATTTTTGATCCTTGTCTTTATTTATGCTTCGCAAAAGAACCAACGGTATTAAGGCATCTAAAGAGCCTTTATTTGACCACTCAGGCTTCTGTTCAACATAACTTCCCGGTATCCTTCGTATTAAGGCCCTAAGATTTCCATGTGTAAAGGCAAAAAGGTCTACTTTATCACTATCGGAAATACCCATTTTAGTTAGAGCCGCTTCATAAGAACTTTTTCTTAGCATTGGCAACTCAATAGCATCATTAATGCTTGTAGCCTCTTTGTTGTAGCAAAGCACAATTCTATTCTTACCATTAAACACCTCTCCTTCATGAGGATATGTAAGAATGATAACTCGTCCTTCTGCCATCTCCGCTACTCGCCTAAATGTTTCCAGATTATTAACAACAATACTGTTCTGAGCATACTCTTCTTCTTCAGCTATAACCGAAAGTGCAAACCCAACTGAATCTATTCTTGTCGGAGCTTTGACTATAATATCTCCAGATTCATTTTGCAATTTCTCCTTAAACTGGATAATTTGATCCTTTCGTTCAAACGTAAACATCTCCTTGACGAAAGGAGGATTTGTTTTTTTTGAGAATCTTGTCCATCCCGTAGATACTGAGGCGAAATCCAACTCTGTATCTCCGTAAATCTCCTCAAGAAGCCATAAACATACAATAGGCTCACTATTAAGCCAGTCGCTTAAAGCCACTGCATCATATACTTTTGTAAATGCCCAATCATTGTGTTTCGAAATCCACTCTGTTAAGGAGGTTCTATAGGCCCATACCTTAGGAATCACCAAATAAAATCCTGTCTCCGCTTTATTAACGCCTAAAGGATCTCGTGTTCTCTTCTCATAATCCTCATTTATCTTTGATAATGAATCGTCATTTGTTCCAAATTCCCAAACGCTTCTCCCTTTACAAACGTAATCTGAAGCGTTTTCGCAATTTGCTACCCCATCATATCCCGGAGCCCAAATATCGTCACCTGATGGAAATCTATGCTCTATAACAGATGAATTTGACGCCAGAATCAAGCGTTTTACAATCTCTGGAAGCAATTGCTCAAACTTTCTTTTATTGAGAGAATTCATCTCTTTAAGCTTATTTGCAGATATGATCTCCATAGCTGGTCTCCTGGTACT
>ONSO01000134.1 GCA_900320485.1 uncultured Lachnospiraceae bacterium
AAACATTTCGTCAAAGAAGCTTGGTGACGCGCACAAGTTCACCATCAGCAAGGACGGAAAGAGCTATACCTGGACGGGAAGCGCGCTGACCTGGGCCAACACGGCGGTAAACAAGGGCGGAGCGAATGCAAAGAACATGGGCAAGGCGCTGTACCTGTACAATCAGGCGGCAAGGGATTATTTTAACTATTAAGGCTATAAATGGCGGAGAATCAAAAATATCTGAAGTCAAAAAACGAAGACTAAAAATCTGAATCTAAGAAAGAACCGTGAAATCGCAGTTTGGTTTCACGGTCTTTTTCTTTAAAACGTGAAATGGAATAATTGCATTTGAAGCGAAAACATGATACAATAAATTATCAGACAATTAAGCAGGAAAATGATAAAGAAACTGACTAAATTGGCATATATTTCCAGAAGGGAGAAAACTATATGAAAAGAAGCGAGGAAAGAATCTATTCAAGGAAACTGGCCGTGATTCTTCTTTTGATCTTTGTAATGATGGTTCCGCAGGTGGCTCAGGCGGCCAGCCCAGATCTAAGTGCGGAGGCAGTTTATCAGGCCATGATGGCAAAACAGGCGGAATATCCGGAGGGGATGACGTGGACGAACGCTAATTACTATGGCTGGAATGGCGGCATCTACAGCGGAGGATATGGGTGCGCGGGTTTTGCGTTTGCCTTAAGTGATGCGGCGTTCGGAAACCTGCCCGCAAGAATCCTGAATGAGAAGACCTTTGATGCCATCCGCCCCGGTGACATTTTAAGAGTTAGTAATGATACGCATTCCGTCATAGTCCTTCAAAAGTTTGAGGATTACGTAATTGTGGCGGAAGGAAATTATAATTCCTCCATCCATTGGGGACGAAAGTTTTTAAAGACTAAGTTAGAGACGGAAACGAGAACGGAACAAGATAGCTTGTATCACATTATAACGAGATATCCCACTGACCCGATCGAGCATAATTACGTAGAGCAGAGCCGAAACGGCAATAAAGTCACTTTATCATGCAGTGATTGCGGACTTACCATGACGGTAACGATGCCGGAAAGCATTACGCCTTATTTTACGGCAAATCCCAATGGCATGTATTCCACCAAAGCGACGGTTGACATGGGCGTTGACGAAACCTTGTACTATTGGTGGTATTCTAAATCTCAGTATGATGACAAGGCAATAGAGGCTGAGATCTCTAACGGCGACGTGGCAACGTTTTCCAACGGGCTCACAAAGGCTCAGGGCAGCATGGGCTCCTTCACGGCAAAAGGAAATGGCTCCGCCACCTTGACTATTCGCTCGGTTTATGACAATAATAGAGTGTTGGCAACAAAGGAGATCGTAGTCGGCGGAGTTCGTTCCTTAACGGGAACCATCGTTGTAGACGGTGAATTGAAGTATGGGAACACGTTAACGGCCAGCGTGACGGATACCAACAATACGGGAACCCTTTCGTATCAGTGGCAGAGAAAAGATTATAATCACGTGATCGGGACGGGGCCAAACTACGTACTGAAGGAAGCCGACATTGGCGGGATTATTCAATGTGTTGTAAAAAGCAGCGTTGAGACAGGCTTTATCTTTTTGGAATTAGCCGACACAGTCCAAAAGGCAGATGGCCCTGCGGCGCCGACGGGCATTACGGGGATCGCTCCCGGCGTTTTAGGTGCGGAGGACGGAAAGCTGCAAGGTGTCAGCACCGCCATGGAATACGCGGATAATGAGAGCTTTACCAATTCCATTAGCTGCACCGGCGGGGAAGTGACCGGGCTGAAGGCAGGAACGTATTACGTAAGAGTTGCCGAGACGGCGACTGCAAAGGCAGGAGCTGCAGCGGTGGTCACGGTTCCCGAAGGGGAAGAGGCGGAAGTTCCCGCGGCGGCAGACATTGACGGCGTGGCTACGAATCTGGAGGGAAAGGTTGGCCTGATTTTTTACGTTGTAATTCCGGATTACGTGCTCGCCGATTCCGGAGCATATGCTACGCTATCCATAAACGGAACAGAGGAAAAGCAATTGGTAGCGAATGCACCGCACAGCCCTAAGGGAGAGCTTGACAGACATGCCTTTTCTTATTACGCGACGTCTACTCAGCTACGTGAAAAGATCACGCTGAATCTGTATCTGTCTGACGGCACAAGAGTTCCGATGACCAGAAAGGGCGAAGCAGTGCCTGAAACGGGATTTGAGTATTCCGTGAGTGAATACTGTGATCTTGCGATCGCAGGAAGCACAAATCCGGCCATGGTAAAACTTGCAAAACAGGTAAAGGCATATGGCACGGCAGCTCAAGTTTATTTTAACCGTAATGCGGAAGGGCTGGTTGTGGATGATGCCGTAAAGGCCGTGACGGCAGATGATCTGCAGGCCTATGCAGAGGTAACGAGCGGCGAACTTCCGGAAGGCCTTGTGGCTGCAAAGCCTCAGGGAGCGGTTCTGATCCTGGACGAGGTAACGACGCTTCGCGTGAACTGGAAATTTGAGCAGGGCGTAGATCCAGAGTTGTTCAGCTATCAGATTGATGGTGTTGAAGCTACGTTAAAGCATGTGGGTAACGACTATTTCCTTGAGGTGGCAAACATTACGTCCAAGCAATTAGGCGATGCCCGTGAGTTTACCATTAGCCGGGATGGAAAAAGCTATACTTGGAAGGGAAGCGCGTTGACCTGGGCCCTGGCAGCCGTTCAAAAGGGTGGAGACAATGCGAAGAACGTCGGAAAGGCGCTTTTCCTTTACAATCAGGCAGCAAAGGAATATTTTAAGTGAGAAGCTTAAGAGAGTTCGAGGATTATTTCGATGAGAATTATCAGACAGGGAGATCAGCGTATCTCAAAAATCTTGGGTAAGCGTGAAATCTCCGGGAAGTTGCAATATCGTCTCTCCCGCTATGCCCTTTTGGGGCAAGTGGGAGAGCGCTTCTTTGTGCGGAACGTTTTTACCGGGATGAATGCTGAACTGACGGCAGGGGAATGGAAGTGCCTGCAAGAGGTTTCAGGTTCTAAGACGGACGGGGAAAGACTTTTACAAAATAAAATGGAGGATCTGGTCCGGCAGGGGGTTCTTTTGTCTGAAGAGCAGGACGAGCTAAAGCAGTTTGAAGCGGTTTCCGTTATTTTATCGAATCTGACGGGAACTCCAAAAGGCATAAACAACTACGTGATCCTGCCTACTTTGGCGTGCAACGCCAGATGCGTATATTGCTATGAGATGGGGATGCCGGTCAGCACCATGAGTCTTGAAACGGCGGAGAGAGTGGCGGAGTTTATCGCACGGACAAAGAGTGCCGGCGAGATAAACGTTACGTGGTTCGGAGGGGAACCCTTGACGGCACGACCGGTCATTTCCAAGATTTGTGCGTTGCTTCGGGAGAAGGGCATCGGCTACAGGTCCGTGATGGTCACGAATGCCACGCTGGTTACGGAGGAAGTGGCAAAGGAAGCCGCAACTAACTGGCACGTAAAAAGAGTACAGGTTTCGGTTGACGGAAAGCGGAAGGATTACGAAGAAAGAAAGCTGTATTATGCCCCGGAAAAGCACAATTATGACACGCTGATCAAAGCGATCCATCATTTGCTTGACGCAGGAGTTGACGTCATCCTGCGTTGCAATTATGATGGAGATAACCTCTGCGGCATGAAGGAGTTCCTTGATGAGATGAGAGAAGAATTTGGAAACTCCGAAAAGCTGTTTTTGTATTTTGGCATGTTGTATCAGGAGCAGAAAACGGAAAAATGTATTGAAACCTATAGAAAAGTTTTTGATCTCAGACGATATCTTGACAGGACGGGAATGCATTATCAAAAGCCGGACCGTGACGAATTCCGGTTTAAGGTTAATTACTGTATGGCGGATGCTCCCGGAAACAGCATAGTGATCCATCCGGACGGAAAGCTGAATCACTGTGAAGAGCTGTGTGCCAAAATGGAAATGGGAAGCATTTTTGAGGATGATTTTAAGTTCACAATGATGAGCGGCACGAAAAAAGCGCATCAGGATTGCCGGGAATGCCCTTTTTTGCCTGAGTGCAAGCCTTTCAGGAGAAATCAGTGCCCGGACTGGTTTCCTTACTGCAGGGAATTTAAGGAAATTGAATCGGAATACGTTTTTGAGAAAATCGCAACTTCGGATACTGACGGAATGAGAAAAGAACCGGAAAGAAAGGGACGCTGACCAGAATGAAAAAGAAACAAAGCGCAAGATGGATCTACACGGTATTACTCGGCATGATTTTGAGCATGACAATTCTCGGAAGCGTGAGCTCAAACTCTCATGCGGCGGGTGAAAAGACAGGGGCAAACACGGGAATGGGAACGGGAGCCATCTGTAATCCCCTCGGCGCCAGAAAAGATAATGGCGTAAGCCCCGACGATCCCTGGAAGGGAAGCTTTGTCTATTACGGAAAGTATAATGGGACGGCCATGAAATATCGAGTGCTGGATAAAGCGACAAAAGGGTATGATGGCGTAAACCTGCTACTTGACTGTGAAAGCATTTTGTACTTTACGCCCTTTGACAAGGACGGAAAACTGAATGCAGGCGCTGCATATCTAAATGAGTGGGATTACAGTGACGTAAAAAAGAGCGTCAACGGAAGTGATTTCCTGAATAAGAGCGGCGTATTTACCGCTCCGGAGAAAAATGCCATAACCGTCAGCAAGACGGCCTGGAGCTTTCTGGGGCAGGTCGAGCTTTTTGGAGACAAGATATTCCTGCTGGATCTTGCAGATGCCACCAACTGGAAATACGGATATCATAATACGGACGGTGCCATGCACGTTAAAAAGTACAACGGCGTTGCAAAGAAGTGGTGGCTCAGGACGTGGAACGATTTCGAGTATGAATATGCTTACGTTATTATGGAGGATGGAAAAAGAGGGCGTCACGAATGTTACGTTACGGATACCAACGTTGGCGTAAGCCCTGCTTTCAACGTAAATCTAAATTCCATCCTGTTCAGCACCGTTGTCTCAGGCAACGCAGGTCAGTATGGCGCAGAGTATAAACTGACGATTTTGGATAATGATCTTGCCATTTCCGTGCCCTCGGGAAAAACGGCTACCATTTCGGGGCGTACCGTTACGGTGCCGTATTCCGTTACGGGATCGGATGCAACCATGGCCACAAGGGCTTCCGTTCTGATCCTGGACCGGGAATACGTGGCAGGAAGCAGCGATGCCGTGATCAAGTATTATGATAAGCTAAACGGAAGTTTTTCCGAAAACGGAACCGGCACGTTTACCCTTCCCTCTGAGCTTGATCCTGCAAAATGGGGGACGGATTATCACGTATATCTCGTGGCGGAGGACGTAAACGGAACGAATGAGACGGATTATGCCTGCACGCCATATGAGTTGGAGGTGAAAAATGGCGGTACGCAAACAAAGGCTCCGGCCGACATTGACGGCGTCGCAACAAATCTTGACGGTAAAGTAGGCGTCCTCTTTTACGTGGTTCTTCCTGACTACGTAAAGTCTGACGCGGGTGCTTATGCTACGGTGACAATTAACGGGGAAAGCACTGTTTTGCCTGTTTCCTCGGCGGCGCACAGCCCTAAAAACGGGGTGGACAGGGTTGTATTTTCGCAGTACGTTGTATCTACCAAGATGAATGACAAAGTAACGCTAAAGTTGTTTGCCTCAAATGGGGAACAGATACAGATGACCAGAAAGGGTGAGACTGTTTCCGAGGCAGGCTATTCCTATTCCGTCATGGATTACTGCCAGGAGGCCATCGCAAAAAGCAGCAATGCAAAAATGGTGGCGCTGGCCAAGCAGCTGAAGGCGTACGGTGAGGCAGCTCAGATCTATTTTGGATATAAGTCCCAGGGGCTGTCTTTTGACCCTTCACTGAATGGAGTAAACGGGTCTGATCTTGCAAAATTTGATGCCGTAACCTCCGGGGAATGCCCCGACGGATTGGTTTCGTCTAAGCCTCAGAGCGCCGTACTTATCTTGGACGAGGAGACGACGCTTCGGGTGAATTGGAAGTTTGAACAAGGCGCAGATCCGGGGGCCTATCAGTATTTCATTGACAAGAAGGAAGCGACCTTAAAACACGTGGGGAATGATTATTTCCTTGAGGTTGCTAACATTTCATCCAAGATGCTGGGCGATGCTCATGAATTTACCATCAGTAAAAATGGGAAAAGCTATACCTGGAAGGGGAGTGCGCTATCCTGGGGTTACCTGGCCGTAACAAAGGGTGGAACAAATGCGCAGAACGTTGGAAAGGCGCTGTATCTCTACTACAAGGCAGCGGCGGATTATTTTAACTGATCTGGGGGCTTAAGAGGGTAGAGCTTAGAATGAAAAAGCAGACGGTAAGGACGTGGGGAAAGATAGGTCTGTACGTTACACTCCTGTTTTTTGGGGGTGTGATTGGCGTACTGGGAAGGACCTATCAGCTTCAGGCAGTGGTCATGGTTTATTTTTTGCTCTTGACGACCATGTTTGCAGGGAGACTGTCCGACCGGGTGGTGGATGGGCGCGTGCGAAGGCTTCTGGTGGCGTCCGCGTGGATGATGATCGTATTCTTTTTGCTGCGCGGCATGAAGTATTACGTGTTCCGCGAGGCGCAGGGCATTAGCAGATTCCTTTGGTACTCCTATTACGTGCCGATCCTGGTGCTGGCTGCGTTGTCAGTACTTGCGGCAGTGGCGCTGGATGAGGACCGTAGGGAGAAGATCCTTTTTACGGCGGTGGCTTTAGGGGCAGTGACGGGAGTTTTGATCCTTTTGATCCTGACCAATGACCTTCATCAGCTCTATCTGCAGCAAGGAGTGCCATTGGACTTCCCATGGTGCCAATATTTCTCGGAAGTACGTATATGGTGCTTTATGCACTTGGCATTCCTCCCAGATGGGAAGGCGGCAATCTCATCGAATTCCCGGAGACCGCCTGTTTTATGGTGGCCTGTTTTTGGGAGTGCTGTATTTCCATTGGGTTTATTCCCTCCAATAAGGGGTATGAGGAATTGTTTTTACGGTCAAAGCTTGCAGCGAAAATTGTGAATGCGGACGGCAGGACGGCGTATGCCTCCAGATTGGCCGAAGGGGCGGAGAACGCCGGGCAGGCAGGTGACGGGGGGCGCCTTAATGAAAGCATACTCCGGCACCGCAGGGAGATCCGGGGCGGTTACGTGACCTGGCAGAGCGACGTGTCGGAGGTTCAGCAACTGAATGCAAAGCTATTGGAGATCGAGGAGCAGCTTTCAGAGGAAACGGAGCTGATCCGGCTTCAAAATAAGATGCAGGAGCAACGGGCGAAGGTGGATGAAAAAAACCGTATATATGACAGGATCGCTGAGGGAGTTCATGCCCAGTCGCAAAGGATCGCGGCCCTGACCCGGGAAGCGGAAGAGAATCCGGAGCTTTATGATCATCACGTGCGTCGGATCTGCTTTTACGGTACTTACGTAAAGCGATTTGCAAATCTGACGCTGCTGTCGGAAACAACAAAAAGCATTTCTCTTGGCGAGTTGGAGCTTGCCATGAGCGAGAGCCTCAGGGCGCTTTGTACGTGCGGGATACCCGTAAGCATCCAGGGAAATTTGGAGGGAGAAGCGGCGGGAGAAGAGCTCCTTAAGGCATATGAGCAGTTTCAAACCATGACGGAACAGGCGGGAGACGCAATAAAGGGCGTGACGATCCGGTTCCGGGGGAGAATGTGTAAGGCAATCCTCGAAGGGTGGGATTCTGCAACGAACCACGCCCGGAAAGATCGGATAACGGCGGAGAAAGAAAAAGGGGCAGAGGCTTCCCGTGATCAGACGAGGGCGGGACTTTGGAAGAAGACCCTGGAAGACGGAAATCTATATGCCTCGCTTTCCTTCGAGAGGGGAGGTGAGGGCGCGTGACGGTTTTTGCGGAATTGCCGATGCATATGCGCGCACTGGCGGGGATTGGGAGCTTTGCCCTGTGCCTTGCGGGATCGGCAAACCTTGTATTGTCTTACAAACAGAGGAAGCGAAGTTTTTTTGCCTGTTCCCTGATCCTTCTTTTTTGGGGAACCTGGACAATGCAGGCAGTGAGCATCATTGCATACGGAAGAAGTGTTGGAGGATTTTGGGGAGCCTTGACGCACCTTCCCGCGTGGAGCTGGGCAGCGGGGCTTTCGGCCCTGCTGATCGTAGCGGCATTTGTAACGCGGGAGAATCTTCGGTGGCGGAAAACGCACGTGACGCCTCTTTCCATTCAGGAGAGCTTTGAAAAACTCACGGAGGGACTGTGTTATTATCGTGCCGGAGGGCAATGCATACTTGTAAACGGTAAGATGAATCAGATCTGTAAGGAGCTTACCGGACACGTGCTCTTAAACGGAGAAGAGTTTTCGCAGGCTCTGGCTCAAAGGGCGCTTGCGGGACAGCTTTATTTTATGCTTTCTGACGGGAAAGTATATACTTTTTCCGGGGACGAAGTGGAATATGAGGGGGAGATGCTTCGGGAGATCATCGCCACGGACGTAACGGAACCGTATGGGAAGACGGAGCTTTTGCGAAAAGAAAATGAGCGCCTCAGAGCCTTTCAGGAGGAATTAAGGGCATATAATGAGAGCATGCGGGAGTCGGTAAAAAAGGAGGAGATCCTCCGGGCAAAAATGAGGATTCACGACGAGATGAACCGTCTGCTTTTGACCGCTCGAAACGCCATCGAGGCAGGGGATGGGGCGGCGAGGCAAAGGGTGTTGGAACAGTGGAGAAACAACGCTATTTTGCTCTGTAAGGAATCGGAGAATCCGGGGGAGAATACGTCGCGGGACATGCTGAAGGATCTTAGGGTCTTGGCAAGGTCACTTGGCATGGAATTATCGGTAAACGGCACGCTCGGGGAGCAGGATGACAGGACCTTAAACTTTATGGTGATGGCAACGCGGGAGGCCGTGATCAATGCGGCAAAACATGGCGCAGGAAAGACGCTGGGCATCACCATGGAGGCGGGAGAGGAAATATGCGTTACGTACGTAAACCCCGTGGATCGTAAGGAAGATGCAAGTAAAGGGAAGACGGCGGACGCAGTGCAGGGTACAAGGGCGATAGCCGCAGACGCAGAACTTGGTCAGAAGCATGGAGAAGCCGTGCCGGAGACCGGGGGGCTGGGAGATCTGCGCCGAAGGCTTGAAGCAGCCGGAGGAAGCATGGAGACTCTGAAAGAGGGCGGAGAATTCCGGCTTCGGATAAAGATTCCGAGGTTTCCGGTGAAATAAAGCGATGACCGGGCGATAACAGACCGGAAATAAAGCGATGACCGGGCGATAACAGACCGGAAATATAGCAATGACGAAGGGAAGGCGGGAGCAGGAAATGGCTTACGGAGTTTTGATCGTAGAGGATCAGGAGATGCCAAGGAGACTTTTTGAGATTTACGTTGGGGGGAGCAAACAGTATGAGCTTAAGGGAACCCTGACCAATGCTGCCCTGGCACCGGATCTTTGCAACGGAGGGGACGTTGACCTTGTGTTGATGGACGTTTGCACGGCCCTCGGCAGCAGCGGTCTGGACGCGGCGGAAGTGATCAAACGGGAGCATCCGGAGATCAAGGTCATCATCGTTACGTCCATGCCGGAGTATTCCTGGCTGAAACGAGCAAGGCAAATTGGCGTGGATTCTTTCTGGTATAAGGATGCGGGGAAGGAGTCCATCCTAAACGTCATGGACAGGACCATGGCGGGAGAGAGCGTTTTTCCGGAGGAAACTCCGCTGGTGCAGCTTGGAATGGCCACAAACCATGACTTTACGGAGCGGGAGCTGGAAATCCTAAAGGAGCTGATCACCGGGGACAGCAATGCGGAGATCGGGGAGCGGCTGGGGATCTCCGCGGGAACCGTGAAGCGCCACGTGGAGAACATGCTTGGAAAAACGGGATTTCACACGAGGACGGAGCTGGTGGCGGAGGCCGGGAGGCTCGGGATCGTCATCCGGTCACAGTAGGGAATCGCAGCCGGAAACAGGGAGAGAGGAAACCTGAAACCGGGAGGAGAAAACGGGGTCCGCAATATTGGACGACTATGTAGAAAATGTGCCGAATGGCACATTTTTTGTTGCCCAAATTCTTGTATAGTAGTATTTGTAGGAGTTTGCTTGATCCGTTTTTCAGGGAAAACATGCAAGGGAGGTATCGAGGTGAGAGGGAGAAAGAAAAAGGCGTTTGCAAGGATTCTTTGCTTTATTCTCAGCGTGCTGTTGTCAGTACCGGCATTTTCCATGCCGGAGGCAAGGGCGGATGGCCATTACTGTTCGGAGTGCGAGGAGTATAAGGATTGTGATTATTGTATGTTTTGCGGGCGGTGCGAGGATTGTGTAGAGATATGTGACAGATGTGATGAAGGAGTCTGCCTGGGATGCCACGAATATTTGGGAGGATCGGAAGAAACTTCTCCATGCGCGGATTGCGGAAGATGCAAGGTAGGCGTGGATTACTGCCTCCATTGCGGAAGATGTGAAGATTGTGTCGAATTATGCGAGGAATGTGGAGAAGTTTGCACGGAGTGTCACGAGGAACTGGCAGGTGATTCGCCAGATGAAAGTGTGCCGTGCCCCGGGTGCCATCGGTGTAAGGCCGGAGGATTATTATATTGCAGCGAATGCGGGTATTGTGAGGATTGTAAAGAGCTTTGCACTGATTGCGGATATTGTCTTGAGTGCGCCTTGGAACTGGATCTGCACTGCGCAGAGTGTGAAAATTGTTTTTACGCAGTAGGGCGTTGTGAGAGCGGCGGAGAGCATTGCACGGACTGCTGCGATCTTTGTGAAAACTGCGGCGAATGTCTGATCGCGACGGACAGCGAGAGATGTGATTACTGCGGCTACTGCGAGACCTGTTGCGAGGAGAATGCATGTGATGCCTGCGGCATGTGTGCCATGGAATCGGAATTTGAAGAGCATTTCTGTGAAGAATGCGGAGCCTGTCTTGAAGTGGAAGCTGAGCGGTGCTGGGAATGTGGGCTCTGCGAGAATTGCTGTCGTGAAAAAGCGGAGGACATGGGATGCTTTTGCGATGACGGATGCTGGATGGATCTGGAAGAAAGCCATTTTTGCGCAGATTGCGGAAAATGCTTTGGCGAAGCTGCCATTTGCGAGATCTGCTTATCCGCGGGAGAATATCGCTGCACGGAATGCTGCCGCGAATTAGCCCGGATGCAGGGCTGTGACTGCGAGACTTACGTTTGCGTGAACGACCCGATTTTTGCGGCGCACATGGCATCGGTTCACGAAGGCGTGATCGTGGCTCATGCAAGAACGCCCAAGAGTGCCTGGTCCATGGACGAAAACTATCACTGGCATGACTGCCGCCTTTGTGACAGTGCAGCCCATATTTCTGATAAGTCGCAGCACTTCTACAATTCCATGGGAATCTGTATCATGTGCGGCTTTAACAAGACCAGCCGGATCGTGATCACCTCCCAGCCCAAGAACCGCTATGGAAAGCCCACCTATGATGGCTGGGTATCCGATCATTACGATGCGGACAAGGCGGAGCTCGCAAGCGATAATACGGTGACCTTCTCGGTGGCAGCCTATGGCAAGGACGCAAAGAAGGGATTACAATATCAGTGGTATCGTGACGGCGTGGCCCTTTTGGATGAGGACAGTGGAAATTCTGAGTTTTACGTTTCCGGTGCGAATACGGCAAGGCTTACCTTTGGAGTCCCCTTTGACGGATGCGGCTTAAGCTATAAATTCCACTGCGTGATCACGGATGAATATGGAAACAAGGCGACCAGCCAAAATGCCTATCTGCGCGTTATGCACGACTGTCGCGTTTTTGACAAGGACTGCACCAGTAATGAGAAGGGACATACGTTTAGGTGCGTCGGGGGCGGCTGCGACGTGTTCAGTAAGATAAAGCCTCACGAATTTGGAGAGTATGAGTGGGCCCGGAAGGCGGATGGAACGCAGGATTATCTGTACCGAGCCTGTACGGTCTGCGGATGGCGGGAAAAGTTTGAGGCACATGAGCACGTGTTTGATTTTGGCACCATGTATTCCATTCCTTATGATGACCTGACCGTCATCAAGGAAGATGATAAGCATCACGTATATGAATATGAGTATGAGTATAATGGAAAGACCATGCGCGCCGGTTCCAACGTAAATACGCATTTTGTGCAGTGCAGCTATCCCGGATGTCATTTCGTTCAGAAAGAGGAACATCAGTGGGGAGGCTGGAGAGTTGTAAATAATGCGACGGAGGACAAGCCTGGCGGATTATACCGCAAGTGTAACGTCTGCGGCATGGAACAGACCTGGGCAAAACAAGGATATAAGTGGCACGTACATCCCGTGGACGTAACGAATGGACGGGCCAAGAAGATCGACCCTCAGTTGCTGGCGTTAGCCGGTCAGAGTCTCGATCAGAAGCAGATAAGCAAACTGATGGATCAGATTGGCGCTCCGGAGGATCTGGATTTTGCTGAGGAAGGGGACGTGGTTCTGATTCTTCCCGATCCGGTACTTGACAAGAAGGTAACGGGAGCGAAGGTTACCATTGATTATAAGATGGGGGTCAGTGACAAAACATATACGGAGACGCTGGAGGTTACGGAGCTGATACCGGGGCAGGCGTATGTCTTTACGGTGCCCACGTCGGGAAGAAAACAGATTGGAAAAACCCTTGCAAAAATAGATTACGAGGCGAACTTTATCCATGCGCAATTTCTTTATCAGAATTGCGATCACGTAAAGACAAAGACGAAGGGAACCGTTGCTGCAACCTGTACGGAAATCGGCTACACGGGGGATAAGGTCTGCGTGTACTGCGAGCATCTGATTAAAAAAGGCGAGTTTACGGCGCCTGCGGGACACGGCAATGCCATTCCCGCAAAGGAGAACGTACCTGCCCTGAACGTGAAGGGAGAGCAGATCTACTCCTATTCCAGGGCAGATGACAGGGAGTATCCCGTATATTTGGCCCACGTGGCACAGGAGATCAGCTGCGATGATAATTCCATGCGCGGAAGCTACACGGGAGATCTGGTCTGCGAAAAGTGCGGCGAAGTGGTCCAAAAGGGAAAATACTATGAAAAGACCCATCACTTCGTGCTTTATAATGACTGCGACGAAGCTACGAAGAAACAATTAGACCGGATGGGATGTAAGCCCTACGTGGCACCTGAAAAGGGGAAGGACGGATATTCCGGCGACAGCATCTGCAGCGTTTGCGGAAAGATTTCCCTGGGACATACTCTGCAAATGCAGATGGTCACGAAGGTCTTTATTGAACTGAATGAGATGCCGGTCTATGGCTCCAAGGTCAAGTATGATGCCTTCTCCTTTGGCAGCGGAACGGATCACGCGGATGAGCAATATTACCTCTCCTGGTTTGGATATGATGACGGCAGCGGTGAATATGAATGGTTTCGTCCCGACGAGGTAATCAACGAAAAGGTATTGCCTGAATGCATGAAATTTGACCTTCGGATAAAGGCCACGGACGGAGGGGCATTCTCCGACCAGCTACAGCTCTTCGTCAACGGAAAGCTGTATCCCGACGTGAGAAATTATGGAACGGAAAATGATCAAGGGACGATAATATGGACAAGCATTGACGTGGCAGATACCGGCTTTTGCGGCGTGGCGTATGACGTAAACGGCGGCGAGGGCAACATTCCCTGCCCGGCAGTGGAGCGCGGAACCGTGTTAAGCCTTGCGGATTGCAGCTTTACGGCGCCTGCAGGAAAGCAGTTTGACCACTGGGAGATCGGCGGAAGGAGCTTCAAGCCCGGAGATACCGTAACCGTGAACGGACTGGTAGTGGCGAAGGCGATCTGGAAAGAAGCGGAAGCCAGAGTGCCTGCCGACATTGACGCCGTAGCTACGAACCTGGACGGCAAGGTGGGCCTTCTGTTCTACGTAACCATGCCGGATTACGTACTGGCGGATGAAGGGGCGTACGCAACGCTGACTCTGAATACGAAAGATGGTGACGTGACGGAGACGCAGCTTGTAAAGAATGCACCGCACAGTCCCAAGGGAAGCCTGGACCGCTGGCAGTTTTCTTACTACGTGGTAGCCAAGCAGATGCACGACAAGATTACCTTGAACCTGTATCTTTCCGACGGCACGAGGGTGCCGCTT
>ONSO01000054.1 GCA_900320485.1 uncultured Lachnospiraceae bacterium
GGACCGACCTGCGACAACTTAGTACCGCTACGGCGCACCCAGAGCGCGAGCGTGCCTGAGAAGAACCTCCAAAGGCCACCCCCGAGCACTGCAGGGGGCCTGAGCCCTGCTAAGCCTCCTGCCTTTTGAAAAGGAGCAAACCAAGCCCCGCGATCCAGATCACCAGCAGCCCCATAACGATCACGTGCACGTCCACCGGCTTCCCCTGCACCAGATTCCCTCCCTGCCTGCTAAGCCCCGCAAGATCCGGGATCAACTTCAAAAGTCTCTTTACCATCCAGCCCCCCGTTCCCGTCAGCACTGCTGCCGCAAGCCCCAAAATACTCCTGAAGGCACCGCCTGCCAAGATCAGAATCATAATCACGCCCGTGACCACCGTGGGAAACACCACGGAAATGGCGGAAGCCAGCACACTCACAATCGCCACGTAGATCATCATAAACAGCATCGATGCCATGATCCGTCCGAGGATTCCGGCGTACCCGTTTATCATGGCAAAGACAGCCAGCGTGCCATAAAGGATCAGACCGGAGATCCAGGATACCAGGATGTTTCCAAGGGTGAGGCAAACGTGATACCTGCTCTGACTCACGCCTCTGGCCCATACCAGATGACTGGTACGCCGCTCATATTCATTTGGAATTGTCGATACGGACATGCCAAGGGCAAGGGCACCACTAAGGAAATTTACCACGTGAATGAGGATGGGAACCAGCACGTAATAATCTTTGATCTCCTTACCGCCGATGGTCAGGCTCCCCATGTCGGAGGAAAAGATCATAACGACGAGAATGCCAAGTACCGTTGTGATATATAACATTTTCTTGCGAATTTTTTCCCTGATTACGTTGATCACCATTTCCATGATTTACTCCTCCCCCACCAGCCTGATGAATTTGTCTTCCAGGCTTTCATGACTGATGCCGTTTGTCCAGTTGTCGATGACCTCTCCCTTTTTCATGATCACGCCTCTGTCGCAGATGGCTTCAATGTCATGAAGAATGTGGGAATTGATGATAATGGTCTTTCCCTGCTCCTTCATCTTCCGGAGAAGGTCCAAGTTATGCCTTCGTCCCAGGGCATCCAAGCCTGCAGTGGGTTCATCCAGGATCATTACGTCCGGATCTTCAATGAGGGCCTGGGCCAGGGCCAGCCTTTGGATCATTCCCTTGGAGAAATTTTTCACCTTTGTCTTGTCGTCCTCCAGCCCCGCAAGTTCCAAGAGGCCTTTCAGATATGTCTTATCTTTTTTGGCTTTGTTGCCGCCAAGGCCGGCGTAATATTGCATAACCTCCATGGCGGTCAGATATGGCGGAAAATAGGGCGTCTCCGGAGAGTACCCGATCCTGCTGCCCTCCCGGATCTCAATGCTGCCGGCGCTTACTTTTGTGAGCCCTAAGATCATTTTTATGGTGGTGGTCTTTCCGGCACCGTTGGCGCCCAGCAGGGCAAATACTTCGCCTTTATGAATGGTCAGGGACAGGTTCTTTACCACGTCCCGGCCCTGATAGGTTTTCTTTACGTCTTTCAAAGTGATCATCGCTTCCATTGTCTTACTCCTCCTTATGTTTATTACTATAGCGCGGCAAGCAAAAGGCATCTTAAAGCCAACCTAAAGAGAACCTAAATATTTTAAAATAAAAAAACGATCTCCCGCAGGAAATCGTTCTTTTTTCTTAAATCGTGAGCATGGGAAGCTCCAGTCTCCCCACCCAGATGCTTATGACCATAAAAAGAAGCAGGATCAGATAGCCCAGATAATCCCGTCCCTTGTATTTGAGGGGATTCATCTTCGTGCGGCCTTCGCCGCCCCGGTAACATCTGGCTTCCATGGCCATGGCAAGGTCGTTTGCGCGGCGGAATGCGGAGATGAACAGCGGTACCAAGAGGGGCACCATGGCTTTGGCACGCTGGATCAGGTTTCCGCTCTCGAAGTCCGCGCCGCGGGCCATCTGCGCCTTCATGATCTTGTCCGTTTCCTCTAAGAGGATGGGGATGAAGCGAAGGGCGATGGACATCATCATGGCAATATCATGCACGGGGACCTTAAAGACTTTCGAGAAGCCTAGGCCCTTTTCCATGCCGTCCGTCAGATTGTTGGGCGTTGTCGTCAGGGTCATGAGGGAGGAGCCGATGACCAGGAGCGTCAGTCGAAGGACCATGGATACGGCTACTTTTGTGCCTTCGGCCGTGATCTTCAGTTTCCAAAAGGTGACAACGGGCGTACCCGGCGTTGTAAAAAGGCTAAACAGTACCGTGATCATCAGCAGGAACAGGATGGATTTCATGCCCCGTACCATGAATTTGAAGGGTACTTTCGAAAGGCGGATCACCAGGGCCAAAAACAGGATGGCCAGGGCGTAACCTGCAAAATTTTTATAAAAGAATAGGGTTATGACGTAAATCAGGGTTCCCGCCAGCTTCACGCGGGGATCAAGCCGGTGAATGGGGGATTGCGCCTGATAGTATTGTCCCAGGGTAATGTCTCTTAACATGATTTCTTACGTTCTCCGTAAAGCTTGGAGTGTGGCTCCTTAATGTTGATCTCGGCTTAAGCGGCTCGCATTCATGGCGAGGGCTTGCAAAATGTTGTCTTTCGCTTCGGCAATGGTTGTTGCGTTTACGTCAACGGGAAGGCCTGCTGCGGCGAGGTCATGCATGACGTAAGTGACCTGAGGACAGGCAAGGCCCATTTCTTCCAGTTCCTTATAGTGGGAAAAGACTTCCTTAGGTGCGCCGTCAAAGGCAACGCGGCCGTGGTTCATGACAAGGATCCTGTCCACGTATTCCGCCACGTCCTCCATGCTGTGGGATACAAGCAGGATGGTCATGTGGCTGCTACGTTGAAGGTCTTTGATGAGTCCCAGGATCTCGTCGCGGCCCCGGGGATCCAACCCGGCCGTGGGCTCATCGAGGATCAGGACCTTCGGGCTCATGGCAAGAACGCCGGCAATGGCCACTCTCCGCTTTTGGCCGCCGGAGAGGTCGAAGGGGGACTGTTTATAGAGCTCCTCAGGTATCCCCACGCTTTGAAGTGCCATGGTGGCACGCTTTTCGATCTCCTCTTTTGGCAGGCCTAAGTTCTTTGGGCCAAAGCACACGTCCGTGAAGACGTCGATCTCAAAGAGCTGATGCTCCGGATATTGGAACACCAGACCTACCTGACTGCGCAGCTCCTTTAAGTCATAGCCTTTTTCATAAATGTCTTTCCCATCAAACAGGATGCGACCGGAGGTTCCCTTCAGAAGGCCGTTCAAGTGCTGTACCAGGGTGGATTTCCCGGAGCCGGTATGGCCTATGATTCCGAGGAACTGTCCGTCGGGAATGGTCAGGGTGATATCATCAAGAGCCTTTACGGCAAGGGTGGTGTCCTCGCCGTAGGTATGGGTTAAATGCTCGATCTGAATGGACATATAACTACCTCAAAATTTACGTTGTCATTCGCGTGAAACGGCAGTGATGGCTTCCACCAGTTCCTTGCGGGTTAAGATGCCGTCCGGCAGGGGGATGCCGGCTTGCTTTAGTTCATGGGCAAGCAGGGTTACCTGAGGCACCGCGAGGCGAAGCTCCTTTAGGCGTTCCACCTGGGAAAAGATCTCTCTGGGCGTTCCTTCCATGGCAACTTTCCCGTGGTCCATGACAAAAACGCGGTCCGCGTGGACGATCTCCTCCATGTAGTGGGTGATGAGGATCACCGTCACGCCTTCTACCTGATTTAGACCTCTGGCGGCGCGGATGACCTCCTTGCGTCCGCCGGGATCCAGCATGGCCGTGGGCTCATCAAGCACGATCACCTTGGGATGCATGGCAAGTACGCCCGCAATGGAGACGCGCTGCTTCTGTCCGCCGGAGAGCTTATTCGGGGAGTGCTTGCGGTACTCATACATGCCAACGGCTTTCAGGCTCTCCTCCACGCGCTCCCAGATTTCCTTCGTGGGCACTCCCATGTTTTCCGGCCCAAAGCCCACGTCCTCCTCCACGACCTGGCCAATGATCTGGTTGTCGGGATTTTGAAAGACCATGCCAGCCCGCTGACGCACTTCCCAGAGGTTTTCTTCCTGCTTTGTGTCAAGGCCGTCGACCCAGACCGTGCCGTCCGTTGGGGCAAGAATGGCGTTAATATGCTTTGCCAGCGTGGATTTTCCGGAACCGTTATGGCCCAAAATGGCAATAAAGGTTCCTTCTTTTACGTCAAGAGAGACGTGATCAACGGCAGTGGTCACGCCGATGGAATTGCCTTCTTCGTCGCGGCGCTCATATTCATGTACTAAATTATCCGTTCTTACGATATTGCCCATTCTAACAATCCTTTATTATTTCAATGCGTTCCGACGGCACTTTTCTTACAAAATCTGCACGAGCTCGCAGTTCCCGCACAAGGTTTCCCAAAAGTTCTTTAGGGGGACGTTGCGATATCGGTTGATGATGGAAGTGTTCATGGCGCCATGTCCAATGATCAAGACACTCTTTCCTTCTTTCACAAGAGGCTCTGCCTTCTCCTTAAGGAATTCTCCCGTCCTTGCAAAGAGCTCTTCAAAGCTCTCAGCGCCGTCCTTTGCAACATAATGCTCCGGATCCTTAAACATCTTGTATGCCGGACAATCCGGCTTTTCATACACGTGATCCACGCCCTCCGCCGGGCCAAACCCCATCTCCCGCAAGCGGTTGTCCACAATGATGGGAATGCCGCGGCCTTCCAAAAAAATGTCTGCCGTCTCCCTTGCCCTTTGAAGCGGTGAGACAAAGCAAACGTCAAAGTGCACGTCTTTATACTTTTTTGCGGCTTCCCGGGCCATTCGGCGGCCTTCATCATTCAGGGGGACGTCCGTCCCCCCCTGAAGACGGTACTGCGCATTCCAGTCCGTCTTGCCATGTCTCATGACGTATAACATGGTTCTTCATCCTTTCCATAGCCATAGAATTTTATTATATCATTATTTTTTGAAAAAAGGAATATTAATTTGCATACAAAAAAGGACCACGGCGTCTGCCATGATCCTTCGTTGTTCATATTTTGGGATTAGATCAGCTCAAGAATTACTTCCATTGCTGCGTCGCCCTTACGGGGTCCGATCTTTACGATTCTGGTGTAACCACCGTTGCGGCTGGCATACTTTACGCCATAGTCGTCAAACAGCTTTGCAACCAGATCAACTTCCTTGGTGCCTCTCTTCTTACCCTTGTTCTCGGTGGGAACCTCAACGCAAGAGTAAAGAACCTTCAGCATCTGGCGTCTTGCATGAAGTCTGGAGGGAAGATCCTTCTTGATCTCCTTCTCAACGGTATCAAAAACGGTTACCTTCTTGCCATCAACGACTTCCTTAACGCGCTTGCCGTCCTTGTCCTTCTGGGGAACCTTAGCGGTTACCTTAACCATCTCGAAGTTGTCCTTCTCCTTAACAGCCAGTGCGATCAGGCCCTCAGCGATCTTTCTTACTTCCTTGGCTCTAGCCTCGGTGGTCACGATCTTGCCGTGCCAAAGCAGCTGGGTTACCTGGTTTCTAAGAAGTGCTTTTCTCTGGGAAGAAGTCTTTCCCAATTTTCTGTACATTGCCATGATACAAATCCTTTCTCCATTTCTGGTACGTCCGGCCACGCTCTTTGGACTTACTTACCGAACGCGAAACTATGTTACTTGGTTTCTATAGAGAGTAATTCCTGCGTGCCTTTTGGTCTTACCGCACGGAACTAATCACGTATTAGTTTTCGTCGCTGGGACTTAACTGGAGATTTAACTCCTTCAGCTTAGCCAGAACTTCCTCAAGGGACTTACGGCCAAGGTTACGAACCTTCATCATGTCTTCGGGAGTTCTGTTGGTGAGCTCCTCAACGGTATTGATGCCGGCACGCTTCAGGCAGTTGTAGGAACGAACGGAAAGCTCCAGTTCGTCGATGCTCATCTCAAGCACCTTCTCCTTCTCGTCGTCCTCCTTCTCAACCATTACGTCAACGGTCTTTGCGTTTTCGGAAAGGTCGATGAAGAGGCTCAAGTGCTCGCTGAGCACTTTTGCAGCGAGGCTGACGGCCTCATCGGGAACCAGGGTTCCATTGGTAAATACGTCAAGGGTCAGCTTATCAAAATCGGTGATCTGACCAACACGGGTATTCTCCACCTTCACGTTTACTCTCTCAACGGGAGTGTAAATGGAGTCGATGGCGATCACGCCGATGGGCAGGTCTTCGTTCTTATTCTTGTCGGCACTTACGTAGCCACGTCCCTTGGTGATGGTAAGCTCCATGAAAAGCTTGGTGTCCTTACCGCTCAGGGTTGCGATCACCAGATTGGGGTTCAGGATCTCGATGTCCTGGTCAACCTGGATGTCAGAGGCCTTAACAACGCCCTCTCCCTCAAACTCAATATAAGCAGTCTTTGCTTCATTGGTCTCACTGTGATTCTTGATGGCGAGGCTCTTGATGTTCATGATAATCTCAGAAACGTCCTCTTTAACTCCGGGGATGGAACTGAACTCATGAAGAACGCCGTCGATCTTCACCTGGCTCACTGCTGCGCCGGGAAGGGAAGAAAGCATGATTCTTCTAAGGGAGTTTCCAAGAGTGATGCCGTAGCCTCTCTCCAAGGGCTCCACTACAAATCTGCCATACTTCTTATCTTCAGAAATCTCAGCAACCTCAATATTGGGTCTCTCAAAATCAAACACTGCAACGCCCTCCTTATGGGATAGAAACTCTTAGGCAGCCAGGCTATGGCTGCCCAAAAATTTATCTGTTTCAGATTACTTGGAGTACAACTCGACGATAAGCATCTCGTTTACGGGAACGTCAATCATCTCTCTGGTAGGAAGATTCTTGATGGTACCCTTCAGTCCTTCTACGTCAACGTCCATCCATTCAGGAGTGAGTCTTCCGCTAGTTACCTCAAGGATGTCCTTGTATCTCTGCAGGGACTTTGCCTTCTCGCAGATCTCGATCACGTCGCCAGCCTTCACAAGGTAGGAAGGAATCTGTACGGGCTTGCCGTTAACGGTTACGTGCTGATGACCAACGATCTGTCTAGCCTCTCTTCTGGTTCTGGCGAAGCCCATTCTGAACACTACGCTGTCCAGTCTGCTCTCCAGCATAACCATCAGGTTTTCACCGGTCATTCCCTTCATTCTGTCGGCCTTCTCGTAGTAGTTACGGAAAGGCTTCTCAAGCACGCCGTAGATGAACTTTGCCTTCTGCTTCTCACGAAGCTGAAGTCCATATTCACTTACCTTCTTGCCTGCTCTGGGGTTCTTTCTCTTGGAGGTCTTGCTGTAGCCCAGGTATGCGGGCTCAAGGTCCAAGGATCTGCATCTCTTTAATATGGGTGTGCGATTTACTGCCATTTTCTTTTTATCCTTTCTTTGTCTGTTTACAACGCGCGTGCGCCTTCTTCCAGATTATTAACAACACTAGACGCGACGTCTCTTAGGAGGACGGCATCCATTATGAGGAACGGGAGTTACGTCAGAAATGCTGACAACCTCCAGACCACTTGCGGAGAGCGCTCTGATCGCTGCCTCACGGCCTGAACCGGGTCCCTTTACAAATACGTCTACGTACTTAAGGCCATGCACCAGAGCAGCCTTGGTAGCAGTTTCTGCTGCCATCTGAGCCGCATATGGAGTAGATTTCCTTGAACCTCTAAATCCCAGACCACCGGCACTTGCCCAGCTAAGAGCATTACCTTCAGCATCCGTCAGGGTAACAATGGTATTGTTAAAGGAAGACTGAATGTGTGCCTGTCCGCGTTCAACGTTTTTCTTTACGCGCTTTTTAGTAGCTACCTTCTTGGCAGCAGCGCTTGCAACTTTCTTTGCCATAATAAACTAACCTACTTTCTCATAATTGTTTACGGTTTCTTTGATGAATTACTTCTTCTTGTTAGCAACGGTTCTCTTAGGTCCCTTACGGGTTCTAGCGTTGTTCTTCGTATTCTGTCCGCGAACGGGAAGACCCTTACGATGACGGATACCGCGATAGCAACCGATCTCCTGAAGTCTCTTGATGTTCAGCGCTACTTCTCTTCTGAGGTCACCCTCTACCATAACGCCAAGCTTCTCGATAGCTTCCGTGATCTTCTTTACTTCGTCGTCGGTAATGTCTCTTACTCTGGTATCAGGATTTACGCCTGCCTCAGCAAGAAGCTTGTCAGCGGTGGTTCTTCCGATGCCGTAGATGTAAGTGAGTCCGATCTCAATTCGTTTCTCTCTAGGTAAGTCAACACCTGCGATACGAGCCATTTTGATTCCTCCATCTTTCTGCGTCTGAGACGCTTCCTTATTACTGTCGCCTGTTGCCAGGCGTTTGCACCTTGCGGCGCATGCACGCTTTGGTCTGTTTACTGCGTGCCGTTACTAATTGACTGGGGCTTTCACCCAATCGGACAGATGATCCGATCTTTCCTAAGCAATCGCTTAAGTATCAACAAGTAATCTCCTGTAAGCTCGTGCTCGCAATGATATGATAATCGAGGCCCGAAGGTCTCGGTTCAGCCGCACATAACATTGTAAGACAAGAACTCACGTACCGATTCCTTTTACGGTTCCGGCGGTGATTATCCCTGTCTCTGCTTATGCTTCGGATTCTCGCAGATAATTCTGATCTGTCCCTTTCTCTTGATGACTTTGCATTTCTCGCAAATCGGTTTTACGGATGATCTAACCTTCATCTCAAACCCTCCTTTCAAAAAAGACCATTTTCGATTATAACATAGGTCTTTTGGGTTTGCAAGCTCTTTTTTCTATATTTTTACGCGTTTTACTTGTCTCTCCAGATGATCCGGCCCTTGCTCAGATCATAGGGGGAAAGCTCCAGCGTAACCTTGTCGCCGGGCAGAATGCGAATAAAATTCTGGCGAAGCTTGCCGCTAATGTGCGCCAACACACGATGTCCATTTTCCAATTCCACCTGAAACATGGTATTGGGTAACTTTTCCACTACAGTTCCTTCAATTTCGATCACGTCGCTTTTTGACATATACATCCTCCATAAGAGCAACAATCCTTGTGAACGTGGCCGGGCCGGACGGCCCGCCGCGTCTTTCATTAATATAAGGTTAAAATTTCGGGTTCGCCATCGGTGATGAGAATGGTATTCTCATAATGAGCAGCCAGGGAGCCGTCGGCGGTAACAACCGTCCAGTCGTCATCCAGCCATTCCACTTCCCATCCTCCCAGGGTTACCATGGGTTCAACCGCAAAGGTCATGCCGGCTTCCAGCTTGAAGCCTCTTCTCTTCTGAGCGAAGTTGGGGATCTGGGGATCCTCGTGAAGGTGAGTGCCGATGCCATGTCCGACAAGGTCTCTCACGATGCCAAAGCCGTATGGCTTGATATATGCATCAATGGCGTTGGAGATGTCAAACAATCTGTTTCCGGCCTTGGCCATTTTTACGCCTGCAAAGAAGCTCTCGCGCGTTACGTCGATAAGCTTTCTTGCTTCCGGAGAGATCTGGCCCACGCCGTGGGTTCTCGCCGCATCGGAATGATATCCCTTGTAGATCAGGCCTGCATCCAGGCTGACAATGTCGCCCTCCTGAAGCACGCGCTTTTTCGTGGGGATTCCGTGTACCACTTCGTCGTTGACGGATACGCAGATGCTTGCGGGATAGCCGTTGTAGTTCTTGAAGTTGGGAATGCCTCCCAGCTGATGGATCAGCTTTTCTCCCTTTTCGTCAATCTCCTTGGTGGTCATGCCGGGGCGGATGCTCTCCTCCAGCTCCTTGTGAACGATGGCAAGGAGTCTGCAGGACTCCCGCATCAGTTCTATCTCACGCTCAGACTTAATTGTTACTGCCATTTTTTCTTTCTTCCTTTCACAGCTTTTTATGATAAATCAGCTGCCTTTGAAAAACTTTGCAATTAGCCCAGGATCGCTACGATCGCTTCAAATACGGACTTCTGATCCACGGTGCCGTCTACGGATTTCAGAACGCCTTTCTTCGTATAGAAGTCGATCAGGGGCTGGGTCTGATCATGATAAACCTTCAGGCGGTTTAATACGGTCTCAGGCTTGTCATCGTCTCGAAGTACCAGTGGCTGACCACATACGTCACAAACGCCTTCCTTCTTAGGAGGAATGTGCTCCACGTGATAGGTTGCGCCACAGGAGAGGCAGGCACGTCTGCCGGACATTCTGCGGACAATGTTCTCATCGGGAACGTCCACGTTAATGGCATAATCGATCTTGTCACCAAGCTCGGTCAGGGCCTTATCGAGTACTTCTGCCTGAGGAATGGTACGGGGGAATCCGTCCAGCACGTAACCGTTTGCACAATCGGGCTGTGCCACGCGATCCAAAAGGATCTTTACAGTGAGCTCATCGGGAACTAAAAGTCCCTGGTCCATGTACTTCTTCGCTTCTTTTCCAAGTTCCGTTCCGTTCTTGATGTTAGCACGGAAGATGTCACCGGTGGAAACGTGGGGGATCTGGTATTTTTCTGCGATCATTTTTGCCTGAGTGCCTTTGCCGGCACCAGGGGCGCCTAACATGATAATCTTCATATTCCATCCTCCTTCTATGTTTACGTCTTTAGAGAAGTATGCTCGGCGTGCTTTAGGGCAGCACGTCCTCGCTTCGCTCGGATTCGGCGTGCTTTAGGGCAGCACGTCCTCGCTTCGCTCGGATTTGGCGTGCTTTAGGGCAGCACGTCCTCGCTTCGCTCGGATTTGGCGTGCTTTAGGGCAGCACGTCCTCGCTTCGCTCGGATTTCAGATTCACTTCGTGAATCTGAAACTAATATACAAGTATATCCGAACAATGCAAAATCGTTCGGATATACTGCTTCTATATGCTTGTTTCGGGATATTTGCTTAGTCCTGCAAAAATCCTTTGTAGTTACGTACCAGCATCATGGATTCTGCCTGCTTCAAGGTTTCAAGCACAACGCTCACCACGATGATAAGGCTGGTGCCTCCGAAGGATACCTTCGCGTGGAAGATTCCGTTGAAGACGTACGGCACTACGGATACAATCGTCAGACCTACGGCACCGATGAAGATCACGTAATTCAGTACCTTGTTCAGATAATCGCTGGTGGGCTTTCCGGGTCTGATGCCGGGGATAAAGCCGCCCTGCTTTTTCATGTTGTCTGCGATCATCATGGGATTAAAGGTGATGGACGTATAGAAGTATGCGAAGAAGATGATCAGCAATACGTACACCAACAGTCCCAGGGAATACTGGAGACCAACCTCGGGGTTGCACCAGTTGTCGGATTTCATACAGTTATATACAAAGGTACCCACTTTCGTCTTTGGCGTTACCTTTAAGAAGGTGAACACCAAAAGGGGCAGCTGCAGGATGGAGGAAGCAAAGATCACGGGGATAACGCCCGCGGTATTTACTTTCAGGGGAATGTTAGAGGTCTGACCTCCCACCATCTTTCTACCCTGCATTTTCTTTGCATACTGAACCGGAATTTTGCGGGTCGCGTCATTGAGCATTACCACCATCCAGATCACGCCAAAGATCACGCCGATGATGATGATCGCGGCAAGCACTGCCGTAGCGGGTGCAATGCCCTCCTGAAGAACAAACTGCTGGAACAGGCTTGCAACGTCGCTGGGCATTCTGGAAACAATGTTGATCACCAGTACAACGGAGATACCGTTTCCAATACCCTTCTCGGTAATGCGTTCGCCGATCCACATCAGGAATGCGCTTCCTGCAGTCAAACCTGCGATGGCGAGGATCATGGTGAATACGTAGCCGGACTCACCATGCTTTACCGTCAACAGATTTTGCGTACCAAAGCCAATTACCATTGCCGCGGACTGGATCAGTGCAAGTACCACGGTCACGTATCTGGTGATGGAGGCGATCTTCTTTCTGCCGTCCTCACCGTCGTTCTGCATCTCTTCCAGCTTAGGAATAGCAATGGTCATGAGCTGCATGATAATTGACGAAGTAATGTAGGGATTAATACCCAAAGCCAAAATGGCCATTCGTTCAAAGGAACCACCTGTAATCGCATCAAAAAAGCTAAAGGAACCGGCCGCGTCAGCCACGGTCTGCAAGTACCATGTTTTGAACACTTCTCCGTCAACGCCCGGCACGGGGAGCTGTGATCCGATGCGGATCACAACTAACATGCCAAGAACAAACAATACTCTGTTTCTTAATTCTTTGACTTTAAATGCGTTTTTCAGTGTTGTTAGCATTAAATCACCTCAGCAGTTCCACCGAGAGCCTCGATCTTCTCCTTTGCAGATGCACTAAATGCATTTACCTTCACATCGAGCTTCTTGGTCAGTTCTCCGTTTCCAAGTATCTTAACGCCGTCTCTGACTTCCTTAATGATACCTGCTGCGACCAAAGCGTCCACGTCTACGGTAGCGCCATTCTCAAAATTCTTCTCAAGAACGCTCAGATTGATGCTTACGATTTCCTTGCCGTTTCTATTGATGAAGCCTCTCTTGGGGATACGTCTGTACAGAGGCATCTGACCGCCTTCAAAACCAGGTCTGGGAGCTCCGCTACGAGCCTTCTGTCCCTTGTGACCCTTACCTGCGGTCTTGCCATTTCCTGAACCGTGTCCACGGCCTCTTCTGAAATCATTACTGTGCTTAGAGCCTTCAGCGGGGCTTAAATTGGATAATTCCATTTCTCACACCTCCTTGTCTGATTAGTTTTCTTCGATCTCTTCCACCTTGAGCATGTGGCCAACCAGACGGATCTGGCCTCTGGTTGCCTCATTGTCGGGAAGGATAACGGTCTTGCCAATCTTGCGAAGTCCCATGGATTCCACGATAGCCTTGTTCTTGGGAACGCTACCTATGGTGGACTTTGCCAAAGTAATCTTTAACTTCTTTGCCATGATTTTGCTCCTTTCTAGGCTAAAATCTCTTCAACGGATTTGCCACGGTTCTTAGCAACCTCTTCGGGAGCCTTCAGCTGGGACAAGCCCGAAATGGTAGCAAGAACTACGTTCTGCTTATTGTTGGAACCAAGAGACTTGGTACGAATGTTCTTGATGCCTGCGAGCTCACAAACCACGCGGGCAGGACCGCCTGCGATGATACCGGTACCTTCGGGTGCCTTCTTCAGCAGTACGTTTGCGGAACCATACTTACCAACAAAATCATGGGTGATGGAGTTGTTCTCATCCAATGCGATCTCCACAATGTGCTTCTCAGCATCTTCCTTACCCTTGCGGATTGCTTCGGGAATTTCTACTGCCTTGCCAAGACCAGCTCCTACGTGACCCTTGCCGTCACCTACTACAACAAGAGCGGTGAAACGCATGGTACGGCCACCCTTAACGGTCTTTGCTACGCGCTTGATGGTTACAACCTTATCGGTGAGCTCCAACTGGCTTGCATCTATGATCGTATGTTTCATGACGTCTTCCTCTTCCTTTCCTAGAATTCCAAGCCAGCTTCTCTGGCTGCTTCAGCTAATGCTGCGATCTTACCCTGGTAAATGAAGCCGCCTCTGTCAAAAACAACTTCCTTGATGCCTTTTTCGATCGCGCGCTTTGCGATAACGGTTCCCAGATATGCTGCAGCATCCACGGTGTCAGTCTGCTCAAGTTCCCCTTTGATCTCCTTCTCCAGGGTGGAAGCAGCTACCAGCGTGTTTCCTACGGTGTCGTCAATAATCTGCGCATACATGTGCTTGTTGCTTCTGAACACTGCAAGACGAGGTCTTTCAGCAGTGCCGCTGAAGCGGTTACGTATTCTCATGTGCTTTTTAGCACGTACTTCTTGTCTGGATTCCTTACTAACCATCTTCATACACTCCTTATCTTATTATTTCTTACCCTTACCAGTCTTGCCTTCTTTACGTCTAATGGTTTCAGTAGCATACTTAATACCCTTACCCTTGTAAGGCTCAGGTCTTCTCTTGTCTCTGATCTCTGCTGCGTACTGGCCAACCTTCTCCTTATCAATGCCCTTGATAATGATCACGTTCTGGCCGTCTACTACAGACTCGATGCCCTCGGGATCCTGCATCTCAACGGGATGAGAATATCCAAGGTTCAGGGTCAGCTTCTTGCCGGACTTTGCTGCTCTGTAACCAACGCCGTTAACCTCAAGCTTCTTCTCGTAGCCCTGGGTAACGCCAACTACCATGTTGTTGATCAGAGTTCTGGTCAGTCCGTGAAGAGACTTCATCTTCTTTAAGTCATTGGGTCTGCTGACGGTAACCTCAGCACCCTCCAGCTTAATTTCCATCTCAGCGGGTAATACTCTCTCAAGAGTTCCCTTAGGTCCCTTAACGGTAACCTTATTATTTTCTGCTACTTCCACGGTTACGCCTGCGGGAATAGCGATTGGCATTCTACCGATTCTTGACATGCCCGTACCTCCTAATATTTTTATAACTGTTTATAGTTACCTGCAATTACCATCTCGAAAAGCAGCCGATTGCTATTGGTGAATGACGGCTCATGTGACAATACATGGCAAACCATTTTAGAATTAAAGCAGAATACGGAAGAAATTGTTGCCGTGAATTTGGCTGAAAATGTCGGTGAGCAAAACGCTTTGCTTGCCGGTATGAATGTTGCAATACGGCAGGCGGACTGCGTGATTACCATGGATTCCGATTTGCAGGATGATATTCATTGTGTGGATGAAATGCTCGCAAAATATCGGAAAGGGTGTGAAGTTGTCTGCGGCGTCAGAAAAAGTATGCTGTTTACTGGAACCGACCCTTACTTGAAGGCTTTAGATATAAAAACTACTAAAATGGATATGCAATATGTTATAAGAGGGTACGATCGTGGTGTCTTTTATGATTATACAGATATCTATTATCGTCCTGAGATTGAGCGCATCCTGA
>ONSO01000168.1 GCA_900320485.1 uncultured Lachnospiraceae bacterium
GCCCGGACTGCGGCGTCAGCGTTGGAGAGGTGGAGCCCAGGAGCTTTTCCTTCAACAATCCCTTTGGCGCCTGCCCGGAGTGCTTCGGTCTTGGCTACAAAATGGAATTTGACGTTGACCTTATGATCCCTGACCAGAGCCTTTCCATCAGGGAGGGCGCCATTGCAGTCACGGGGTGGCAGTCCTGCGCGGACAAGGGAAGCTTTACCAATGCAGTGCTGCAGGCTCTTTGTAAGGAGTATAAGTTTGATCTGGATACGCCCTTTGAGAAGTATCCGGAGAAGATCAAGAAGATCCTGATCTACGGGACGGATGGAAAAACCGTGGACGTGTACTATGAGGGACAAAGGGGCAGGGGTGTCTATCCCGTGGCCTTTGAGGGCCTCATTAAAAACGTGGAGCGCAAATACAAGGAAACCTTCTCGGAGACCATGAAGCAGGAGTATGAATCCTTCATGCGGATCACGCCCTGTAAGGAATGTAACGGCATGAGGCTGAAAAAAGAGTCTCTGGCGGTGACGGTCTGTGACAAGAACATCTACGAAGTGACGAAACTGTCGGTTATTCAGCTGAAGGATTTTCTGGATAACATGAAGCTGACGGCCCAGCAGGAGCTTATTGGAAAGCGGGTTCTGAAGGAGATTAAGGCAAGAGTGGGATTCCTTGTGGACGTGGGACTGGATTACCTTTCCCTGGCCCGCGGAACGGCCAGCCTTTCCGGCGGCGAGGCACAGAGAATCCGTCTGGCGACGCAGATCGGTTCCGGCCTGATGGGTGTTTGCTACATTTTGGACGAGCCCAGCATTGGTCTGCATCAGAGGGACAATGACAAGCTGTTAAATACCCTGAAAAATCTGCGTGATCTTGGAAATACACTGATCGTGGTGGAGCATGACGAGGACACCATGTGGGCGGCGGATCACATTGTGGACATTGGTCCCGGCGCGGGATCCCACGGCGGAGAGGTCATTGCCCAGGGAACGGCGGAAGAGATCATGCAGGTACCGGAGTCCATCACGGGCCAGTATCTCTCCGGAAAGAAGATGATCCCCGTGCCTGCCACCCGGAGAAAGCCGCTTGGCTGGATCACCGTAAAGGGAGCACAGGAGAATAACCTGAAAAACATTGACGTGAAATTCCCTCTGGGCGTGATGACCTGCGTGACGGGTGTGTCAGGTTCCGGTAAGAGCTCTCTGGTAAACGAAATCCTTTACAAGCATCTTGCAAAGGATTTAAACCGTGCCCGCACCATTCCGGGAAAACATAAGTCCATTGAAGGCATGGAACAGCTGGATAAGGTCATTGCCATTGACCAGTCTCCCATTGGCAGGACGCCAAGGTCCAACCCTGCCACCTATACCGGCGTATTTGACCAGATCAGGGATCTCTTTGCCTCCACGGCAGATGCAAAGGCAAAGGGCTATACCAAGGGGCGTTTTTCCTTTAACGTAAAGGGAGGACGGTGCGAGGCCTGCAGCGGCGACGGCATCATTAAGATCGAGATGCACTTTTTGCCGGACGTGTACGTGCCCTGTGAGGTTTGCGGCGGAAAAAGGTATAACCGAGAGACACTGGACGTAAAATATAAGGGAAAGAGCATTTTTGACGTGCTGGACATGACGGTGGAGGAGGCATTGACGTTTTTTGAGAACATGCCTTCCATCCGGACAAAGATCCAGACCTTGTATGACGTGGGCCTTGGCTACGTAAAGCTGGGACAGCCCTCCACGGAGCTTTCCGGCGGCGAGGCGCAGAGGATCAAGCTGGCCACGGAGCTTTCGAGAAGAAGTACCGGTAAGACCATTTACATTTTGGACGAACCCACCACGGGACTTCATTTTGCGGACGTGCATAAGCTGGTAGACATTTTGCATCGCCTTGCGGACGGCGGAAACACGGTGGTGGTGATCGAGCATAATCTTGACGTGATCAAGACGGCGGATTACATTATAGACATGGGACCGGAGGGAGGCGACCGGGGCGGCACCGTCATCGCCGAAGGAACGCCGGAAGAGATTACGAAGAACAAGAAGTCTTACACGGGTGTTTACGTAAAACGCATGCTGGAGAAAGCGAAGAAAGCAGCCCAAAATGGTCTGACGTAATGAACGCGCGAATACGTAAAGTTAAGCAAAGCAAAGCCCCGAGTTCTTGAACATGATGGAGAATCTATGATACAAAGCGAGAAGCTGGCGCAGTTTTATTTTACGCAGTACCGCGACTGCGCCAAGGACATGAAAAAGAAGAATACCGAAGGAAAGAAAACTTACGTGGAGAGGATGGACAGGCTTTACAAGGAACTGAAGGCCGCCACCAATCCCAAGATCAGTCAGGCCCACTTGGATGAGTATCACCGCATGGTAAGGAGCCTGGCCTATTTTACTTTCCGCATGGACAATCAGTATGCGATCATGAAGCTGAGGGACATGATCATCCCGGAGCTGGTAAGGCTGGATCTCCTTGGCATGAAGCCGGAGGAACAGGAGCTGATAACGGCCAAGTTTCTGGATTTTATCCGCGAGGAGCATCCCTTCGAGATCTGTCAGAAGTCCCTAAAGAACCTGGCAAAGAACAGTGCGGAGAATGGTATTCGGAGCCAGATCATCGGCATGGTGCCCACAAGACCGGAGACGGAGTTCCCTAAGGCCCTTGAGATGCAAAGGCATTTTATTCTGCACGTGGGTCCCACCAACTGCGGAAAGACCTATCATGCCCTGGAAAGCCTGAAGCAGGCCATGAACGGCGTATATCTCGGCCCCCTTCGTCTGTTGGCGCTGGAGGTCTACGAGAAGATGAACGACGCGGGAATTCCCTGTACCATGCTTACCGGTGAGGAGAGGATCTATCAGGAGAATTCCTTTATCACCTCCTCCACCATCGAGATGCTGGACATTGAGCAGGAATATGACGTGGCCGTGATCGATGAGGCACAGATGATCACGGATCCTGACCGGGGACATTCCTGGACCAGGGCCATTCTTGGCGTGCAGGCAAAGGAGATCCACGTCTGCATGAGCCCTGCGGCGGAGAAGGTGGTAAAGCACCTGATCTCCCTGTGCGGAGATACGGAGGAGACCCACAGATACGAGAGAAAGACACGGCTGTTATGCGAAGACGTGCCCTTTGCGTTCCCGGAGGACGTACAGGAGGGGGATGCCATCATTGCGTTCTCCAAGCGTTCCGTGCTGGATATCGCGGGAAGACTGGAGGATGGCGGCATCAAGGCCAGCGTGATCTATGGAAGCCTGCCTCCCGAGATCAGACGCCGTCAGATCCATCTTTTTACCACACATCAGACCAAGGTGGTGGTGTCCACCGACGCCATCGGCATGGGACTGAATCTCCCGGTGCGCAGAATCGTGTTTGCGCAGGTCACAAAGTTTGACGGCAAGGAAACGGGGCCCCTCAAGGTGGAGACCATCCATCAGATCGCCGGAAGGGCAGGGCGCTTCGGAATCTATGACGTGGGCTACGTCACCGCCGTTGGTGAGGAGAACCTAAAGTTTATCAGGGAAAACTTTCCCAAAAAGGAAAAAGAGGTGGAAAGCGTCAGCCTGGGCTTCCCTCAGGTGCTTCTTGACATGGACGAGCCCCTTGACGCCATCTTAAAGATCTGGAAATCCGTGGAGACCCAGCCGCCCTTTGAGAAGATCAGCATTGAAGAGGTGCTGTTCCTCTATGAGCGTGCCTATAAGGACCGCAAGGAGATCGACGGCTTTGAGGACAAGCATCTTCTGTACCGGATGCTGACCTGCTCCATCGACGTGAAAAACCGCGACATTGTGGAGCTTTGGCTCTATTACTGTAAGACGTACACTGCGGACGTAAGCCTGCATTTCCCGGCGCTGATCATGTGTACTGACATTGGGCTTCACAAATATGAGACCTTTTATAAGCTCCTGGATCTCTACTATCAGTTTTCCATCCGCATGGGCAAGGTCATTGAACAGGATCGCCTGGATAAGGAGCGGGAGAAGACGGAGGAGACCATCATGCGCCTTCTTTCCAAGGACAAGAACGTCTTCATCCGTAAGTGCCAGTACTGTGGGGCACCCATTGATCTTTCCAGCAGCTCCCGCATGTGTGACAACTGCTACGCGGAGATGAAGGCCCACAGAATGGCCGGAGATTTTTCCTTTGGACGGAAGAGAAAGAGCCCGGAACGGGATGGCGAGGGTCCGGACAGGAACGGGGAACAAAGGAAGGCGGATCATCAGAAAAACGGGCGCAGGCGCAGATATCAGCGTCATCGCGGTGAGTCGTGACTTGTCTCCTTATGACGGATTTCAGGCGTATTTCTAAAATTTTTCAAAATTTTTTCCGTTCTACTAGGAAAATCACGTAAATTCGGTTATAATGTATTGCGCGTGAAAATTTTTTGGGTGTTTTAGTTGTTGGAAAGAGAAAAAGGAGTTAAATGATGCAAGGCACGGATATTGGCATTGACCTTGGAACGGCAAGCATACTTGTTTACATAAGAGGGAAGGGCGTGGTATTGAAGGAGCCCTCCGTAGTGGCTCTGGACCGCGATACAAATAAGATCAAGGCGATCGGTGAGGACGCCAGGCTGATGCTGGGAAGGACCCCCGGCAACATTGTGGCCATCCGTCCCCTTCGTCAGGGCGTGATCTCGGATTACACCGTGACGGAACAGATGATGAAATACTTTATCCAGAAGGCGCTGGGAAAGAAAGTGTTCCGCAGGCCCCGCATTGCCGTCTGCGTACCCAGCGGCGTTACGGAAGTGGAAAAGAAGGCCGTGGAGGATGCAACCTATCAGACGGGAGCCAAGGAGGTTTCCATCATTGAGGAGCCCATTGCGGCAGCCATTGGCGCGGGAATCGACATTTCCAAGCCTTGCGGCAACATGATCGTTGACATCGGCGGCGGGACTTCTGACATTGCCGTCATTTCCCTGGGCGGTACGGTTGTCAGCGCTTCCATCAAGATCGCGGGCGATGATTTTGACGAGGCCATTGTGCGTTACATGAGAAAGAAGCATAATCTCCTCATCGGTGAGAGAACGGCTGAGGACATGAAGATCAAGATCGGTTCCTGCTATAAGCGTCCGGAGCCTGATTTCATGGACGTACGCGGAAGAAACCTGGTGACGGGCCTTCCCAAGACGGTGAACGTATCCTCCGAGGAGATGGAGGAAGCACTGAAGGAGACCACGGCACAGATCGTGGAGACCATTCACAGCGTTTTGGAGAAAACGCCCCCTGAGCTGGCAGCGGACATTGCGGACCGCGGCATAGTTCTGACCGGCGGCGGAAGCCTTTTGCGCGGTTTGGAGGAGCTGATCTCCGAAAAGACCGGGATCAATTGCATGACGGCAGAGGATCCCATGACTGCCGTAGCCATCGGTACCGGAAAGTACGTGGAATTTTTGTCCAATTATCGGGAACCTTAAGGAAAACGAGCGCAAAGTCCTCCGAAGCGGCGGGCTTTGCGCGTTAGCTTTTACGGCGTCCTCTTTTCAGAAAAATCTTTTTTCTTGTTCCGGTCATTTTCCGGGTTCGCCGGAGGATCTCATCAGCAGACGCAAAACGCAGAGGATCAGGGTAAAGGGGGATTTATGCCCTGCGGAGGAAATGCATGGAGAGTTTAAAGGGATACGTGGATCACGTATTGTTTCAAAATACGGAAAATGGCTATACCGTGCTCAGCCTTTTGGTTGACGGAAAGGAGCAGGTGTGCGTCGGCCATTGCATGGGATTGTCCCAGGGAGAGACCATCGAAGCCCTGGGGGAGTATGAAATGCACCCAAGCTATGGAAAACAGTTCCGG
>ONSO01000135.1 GCA_900320485.1 uncultured Lachnospiraceae bacterium
TAAAGAGAACCGTCCCCAGTGGCACGTTAAGAAATGTGCCAAAGAGAACCGTCCCCAGTGGCACGTTGTCCCCAGTGGCATGTTTGACGAAAGGGGCGAGGTTTGCTATACTTTGGTTATCGTGAGGAAAAGGGCGGGAGGAAAGCACATGACGGAGATCGAGAGGTTAAAGGAAATTGTGGAAAAGCTACGGGCAAAGGACGGGTGTCCCTGGGACAGGGCGCAGACGCACGAGAGCTTAAAACCGGAGTGCATTGAGGAAGCGGCGGAGGTCATCTGCGGCATCAATATCCTGAAGGAGACGGGAAATTCGGAGAATCTGAGGGAGGAGCTGGGAGATCTGCTGCTTCAAGTCATGTTCCATGCCGTGCTGGCGGAGGAAGAAGGGCTTTTTACCTTTGAGGACGTGGCGAGGACTGTTAATGAGAAGATGATCAGAAGACATCCGCATGTTTTTAGCGGTGTGGAATTCGCGTCAGATGAAGAGAGGCATGCGGCCTGGGAGAAGATCAAAAAGCAGGAGAAGGCCGGCAGAGAATGGGAGAAGGACTATTTGCCGGAGGCTTTTTGTGAGGCTAATGAATTGATCGGGCAGGCAAAAAAACGCAAGGGCTTCGCGTAATGGGGGAAATCATGAGCTTATATTATGAGAAGGATCACGTAAGGATTTATCAGCAGGATAATTTGGAACTGCTTAGGACGCTTCCGGGGGAGTCCGTCAATTTGATCTACTGTGACATATTGTATAACACGGGAAAGGTGTTTGATGATTATTCCGATGACCTTGGGGCCCCTGAGGAAGCGACGGAGTGGTACAGGCCGCGGATCGAGGAAATGAAGCGGGTACTGGCGCCAAACGGAAGCATTTTCATTCACTGTAACTGGCGCATGGATTCCTATATGCGTATTTTGATGGATCGGATTTTTGGAACCAAATGTTTTCGAAACCGGATTTATCGTCAGCACAGCAAGGAAAGGGGATTTTACGCCAACTTTGATTCTCAGGTTGACGTGGTCCTGTATTATGTTAAGAATTCTCGGGACTTTGTGTTTCATGAGCTTCGCGGCGATTCCAAGCGGATCGTACCACTTTTTGAAAATGGCGTGCTGGAGGGGAGAAGTGATGCCCGCAACATTGGCGGGGAGACCATAGACCTTAAGGCTTTGCATAAACACTGGCTTGTCAGCGCCGCACAGTTTCAGGACATGAAGGATGCGGGGGAGGTGCAGGTGATCGGAGGTTTGCCCTATCGGTTCTCCAACGTCATTCCGGTGGGAAACCTGTGGAATGAGCCGGAAATGCTGGATGCATACACAAGAACAGACGTGGCTGATGCATATGACACGCCAAAGCCGGAGGCCGTTCTGGACCGGATCATCCGCGTGGCATCCGATCCGAACGACCTGGTCGCAGATTTCTTTTTGGGCGGCGGCACCACGGCCGTCGTGGCCAAAAGACTGGGAAGACGATTTGTAGGCTGCGACATTTCGGCTAAGGCCTGTGAAGTTACCGTACAAAAATTAGAGCGAGGGTAGGCGGAAATTCCCTGCTAAGTTAGAGCGAGGGCTGCCGGGAATTCCCTACTGCTTGGTGAGAATGGCGTTGTATCTCGGGTCCCTTTTGAGCTTGGCCTGGAGCTTTGCGGGAAGCTTTTCGAAGGCAGTTATCAGGTATTCCGGATAGCAATTGACTACGCAGAGATCCGGTTTCGCATCGGCCAGGAGGGGTGCGGTGAAATGTACTTCCCTTGGCGTGCCTGCGCGGCCCTCTGCCATGAGCTTTTGGTACTCGGAAAAATGATGATATGCCAATTCCCAATAGGACAGCGCCTGCTCGTTTTCCTTGATGGCGGCGGCAACGCGGCATGCACGTAGGCTGAGCATGCAAAGGTCACTGTGGCAGAAGGATAAGTCACTGCCGTCAAAGATGGCATCATACAGTTCGCGTACGGCGGAAAGGATGCGCAGGCCTTCTTTGGAAGCCTTGAGCTTTTCGTTTCCGGCGATGGCATTATTGATAAGGAATTCCAATTCATGAAGCAGGGATAGGATGGCGTCGCCCTGATATTTGGAAAGCGTGTCACCCTGAATGGAAGCGAGAAGAATTTCCCTGCTTTGGCGGATTGGCGACTGGGACTTAGCCTTTTCCTCGGCCTTGTCAAAGGCTCCCATTTGGGAGTAGACAGTGATAAGTGACGGAATGACGCTTGCGTCATTTTCCGAAAGCTGCTCGTAGAGGGCTGCAGCTTCTTCTAATTGCGGATTGGGCTTATTGCCATAGGAATTCCAGCCTTGACTGACAAGAGCACTTGCCAGACGAATCTGAAGCTTGGGCTCGCCCGGAAATTCTTCCAGGCCCCTCCGGAGTATGGCGATGATCTCTGATGGATCACCATTATTTTGCGTGAAGAATTGATCAGCCGCTTTTACGCATTCCTGAATCTTGCATTCCCTGTCGTTATTGTAGCCGAACAAGCTGTCGATGCTTACGTGAAAGTAGTTTGCGATGGCAGGGATGAGCCCCATGTCGGGGTAGCAGGTGCCCGCCTCCCAGCGGGAGACGGCCTGGGCTGTAACGCCTAAGGCGTTTGCCAGATCATCTTGTTTTCTTTTATCTCTTTTTCTTAATTCTTTGATTTTTTCACCGATGTTTACTTGCATGATGGATTACCTCCTTGGGCGTTTGGCTGAGTGATTGGTTTGGCTTGCCTGCATGATTGTTTTTGCGGTTGGGTTTGGGCGGGTGCCTTGCCTGCATGATTGCTTATGCGGTTATGTTTGGGCCGGCTCCGGAGCGGCTTATTTTTTCCGGCAATTATTCCTTTGATGGTTGAATTAGTTTCTTATCTGCGTCGACGTGCTTTTACTATAGCAGAGACTTTGGTTGACGGCAATTATCAATTTGTTGTTGTATTGTTAATTGATTGTTGATATTTTGGCGTATGGGGACAGGGAGAAGGAAAGGGGGCAGGGCACAAAAATGCCGTTTGGAAGGGGAGCGGGAGGGCATAGGAGAGGGAAGGAGAGCAAAGGTGCCGCTAAAATATACCCTATAAAGTGGACACATTAAGAAGAAGGCATCCTAAAAAATGGACATAAGAAGAAGGGATTAATTCCCCAAAAAGTGGACGTGGTAGGAAGGGTAATTCTTCCTGTAGATGATGTATAATAAAAACATCTATCGGAGGAAAAATGAAAGAATACACAGAAAAACAGATTAAAGAACTAAAAAAGAATCCGTATGTTCTTAAGGTTTCAAAGCATAGATTATACTATACGGCTAAATTCAAAGAAGAGTTTTGGATTAGTTATCAGGCGGGTAATTCTCCTCGTAAGATTCTATCTGATTTTGGATTTGATTTAAGTATATTTGGACAAAAGCAGATAGATTCTTTGGTTCAACATATAAAGAAACAAGCACTTTCTGGCAATGGCTTTTCGGAGGGAGAAAATCGACAAAGAAGGTCTCCAATGAAAGCAACAAATGAAACTGAATTATCATCTCCTCAATCAATCGAGAGAATGCAGAATGAGCTGTTGTATCTGCGCCAGGAAGTTGAATTTCTAAAAAAAATTATAATTGCGGACAATTCAGAGAAGAGAAAATAATCATGGAGACATCGAATGATAAGTTTGAAATCATCCATGAAACAATAAATAAAGCCAACAACAAGCTTTCAATTGCTGTGCTCTGTGAAATAGCTGGTGTATCAAGATCTGGATATTATAACTGGGTAGCATCTGAATCGAACAGAATAGAAAAGGAAAAGCGGGACAGAGCTGATTTTGAGCTTATACTCATAGCCTATAGTCATAGAGGATATGATAAGGGTGCACAGGGCATTTATATGCGCCTTATACATATGAATCCACCGGTTGTAATGAATGTAAAAAAGATTCGTAGGTTAATGAAAAAGTATGGGCTGATTTGCGAAATACGTAAAGCAAATCCATACCGGAGAATGGCAAAGGCGCTAAAAACTAGCAATGTGGCTGATAACCTTGTAAAACGCCAGTTTGAGGCTTATGGTCCTAGAAAGATACTGCTTACAGATATAACATATATTCCGTTTGATGGTGAGTTCTGCTATTTATCCACGATAATGGATGCCTTTACCAAACAGATATTGTCCTATGTATTAAGTGAGTCATTGGAAGTAGACTTCGTTTTGGAAACGGTTCACAAGCTGATTGAGAAGCATGGTGTTGCGCTAACTACCGAAACAATCATACATAGTGATCAAGGATGTCACTACACAAGTTGCAGCTTTATCCAGCTTGTAAAAGATAAAGGTCTTCGTCAGTCCATGTCTAGGAGAGGCAATTGTTGGGATAATGCTCCTCAAGAAAGTTTCTTTGGCAGGATGAAAGACCATATAAAGGAGCGGCTTAAGTTCTGTACTACATTCTCTGAAGTAAAATGTATCATAGATGATTGGATGGATTATTATAATAAAGACAGGTATCAATGGAGACTGGCAAAGCTATCTCCCGAAGAATATTATGAGTATATTACAACGGGAATATACCCTTTAAAGCATATTATTTCATCACCCAAATAATATATACATCTACAGAAGAATGGTTAACCCCTTCTTCTTAAAATGTCCTTGACATAGGGTACACTTTACGCCGGGAAGGGAAGCAGGGAAGAGGAGAAAGGTGGAAGGGGCGCAAAATGCCGTTTGGAAGGGAAACGGGAGGGCGAAGGCGTGGGAAAATCCGTCTTGGAAAGGCAAAATGTAGATAATTACCGCAAGAGATAAGTAAATGTAGAGATTGGCGGTAGAGCCGTGGGGCTTAAAAGGGAGAAATACCGTTAGAATTGCTAAAAACAAACTATGTGCGGTAGAAAAGCTTGGATAGTGAGAGCGTTGTTACCGCAAGATGGGGTGGAAAGAAGGAACCTGCGGTAACGCCGTTGAAATAATGAAGGAAAAGTTACCGCGCGGATGGGACGGAAGAAGAAAAATACGGTAATTTCCTTGAAGAAAATGATGAGGGGCTACCGCACGAATGGGAGAAGAGAAGGAAGATACGGTAATGTCGCCGAAAAAAGCAAGAGGGGTTACCGCACAAGGAGGAAAAAAGAAGGAAGATACGGTAATGTCGCCGAAAAAAGCAAGAGGGGCTACCGCACGAATGGGAGAAGAGAAGGAAGATACGGTAACGCCGCCGAAAAAAGCAAGAGGGGTTACCGCACAAGGAGGAAAAAAGAAGGAAGATGCGGTAATGTCGCCGGAAAAAGCAAGAGGGGTTACCGCACAAGGAGGAAAAAAGAAGGAAGATGCGGTAACGCCGCCGAAAAAAGCAAGAGGGGTTACCGCAAGATAGGGAAGAAAGAAGAAACTTGCGGTAAAATCTCTGAAAAGGGGAGCGAGGTTGCCAGGCAAATTGCAAATCAGCGGGAAAGACAGTGACAAAGGGCGTGAAAGGCGGTAACAAAGGGCGTGAATGGCAGTGACGGGGCTGTGATTTGAAGAATTTGTGAGATTGCGGTGACGGGGCCGTGGAAACTTAGCATTCTCCTTGGCGTTGACTCCCCCTCCCCTTTGCTGTATAATAGTTGCAAGCTTTGCTTGCAATCCCGAATGAAAAGAGGGACGTGCCGGAGGGCACGCAGTTGCAAGCTTTGCTTGCAATCCCGAATGAAAAGAGGGACGTGCCGGAGGGCGCGAAGGCGAAAACGGAGAAAAGGGACGGAATCAGGCATGAAGGTAATTATTGTGGGGGCCAGTAAGGTAGGGTACGCACTGGCAAGGCATATTTGTGAGGAAGGATATGATCTGGTGGTGATCGACAGGGAGGAAGCCTGCGTGGACGCCATCACGGATGCGTTTGATTGTAATGGATTTGTGGGGAACGGCAGCAGTCCGGAGCTCCTTAAGAAGGCAGGCATTGCGTCAGCCACGGTATTGGTTGCGGTGACAAAGGATGACGAGACAAACATTCTTTGTTGCAGCGTGGCAAAGAAGCTGGGCGTGAAGCGTACCATAGCGGCAGTGCGCGGGCCGGAGTACTCTGAGGATAAGGAATTCTTTAGCCAGAACATTGGCGTTGACATGCTGATCAATCCGGAAAAGGCGGCTGCCAATGAAGGAAACAAGATGATCCGCTATGCGGAAACGGTGGAGCTTGAAAAATTTGGCGACGGCAACGTACACGTGGCGACCGTTGAGATCACTAAGGACAGCATACTTGCAGGCGTACAGATGCCGCAGGTACATGCAAGGCTTGGGGCGCAGATCTTGATCTGCGCCATTGACCGCGGAGGAAAGATCTTTACGCCTAAGGGCCAGCACGACGTGCGCCCCGGTGACAAGATCACCTTTGCAGCCAGTGATGAGGAAATGGACAAGGCACTGATACAGTTTAACATCATTGAAAAGATGTTAAAGAAAGCAGTGATCGTGGGGGGCGGCAAGGTAGGATATTACCTTGTGGGAATTTTGCTCCGGCAGGGCGTTGGCGTAACGCTGATCGACAGGGATGCCGAGAAGTGCAGAAGAATCCTTGAGAACTATCCCAATGCCAACGTGATCCAGGGCGACGGTACGGATTCCGTCTTGATGGAAAAGGAATTAAAACATGCGGATGCCTGCGTGGCATGTACGGGAAATGATGAGGAAAACCTGATCATTTCCATGTTTGCGAAGTCCTTTGGATTGGACCGCATTGCGGCAGTCATTGACAATTATAACTATGAGGTCATGCTGAAAAAGAGCGGCATCAACCACATTTTCTCCACGCAGGACGTGGCGCTCATCGACGTGATCAAGGATGCCAGACTCCTTGCTACGGCAGGCAAGAATGAAAATGACGGGAACGTCATGAAGTGGCTCTACACGCTGAATAACGGAAAAATCGAGGCGGCAGAGTTTGAGATCGGTGAGGATTTTGCGCTGTTGAACGTACCCTTTAAGGACAAGCAGTTCCAGCTAAGGCAAGGGGTACTGATCGCAGTGATCATGCGGGGCGACGAGGTCATTGTGCCGGACGGAAATTCCTGCATTAAGGTGGGGGACCACGTGATCGTGGTGTCTGCAGAGCACGGGATCGCGCGGCTGTCCGACATTTTTGCAAAGGGAATAAAGGAGAGTTAGACCATGGAACACGTATTGGCAAGTTTACTGCTTATCTTGTTCCTGGTGGTATTCATCTCCATCTTGAATGAGAAAACCATTCAAATATCGAACGACGTGGCGCTGGTGCTGTTTTCGTTTTTGATCGCCGCCGTGCTAAAGGTCCTGGAAGTGACGGGGGTGATGCACTTTGAAGATACCATCATCGGCACCGTGGAGCACATGAATTTCCAGGAATTTCTTATGGACGGGATCCTTTGCTTCATG
>ONSO01000138.1 GCA_900320485.1 uncultured Lachnospiraceae bacterium
CCAGCTTCATCTGTTGGAAAGCCGCGCCCTCCTTACTCTTTAGGCCTGTCCCGGAAAGGGTAAAGGTCAGTACCTCGCCATGGCTTTGGTTAAAGCTCGGCGTGATCACGACGTCGGTCAGATGGTTCACGTAGGTACTGCCAACATCCTCCGGCTGCGCATAGCCGCCGTCCACAAGCAGATCCTCATGCACTGACGGCGTTGTGTATACAAAGCGATAATAACCACTGTAGGTCGGATTCTGATGCCACTGCTTCCAATCGGAATCCTCCTTGAGCGTAAAGTCCAGACAATGCTCCATATCCGGGGAAAGTCCGACAAATCCGACACCATTTAAGGCAGATGCCTTCTTCCAAATCTTATCAGGGTCCGTTGCCTGTCTTCCGTCAATGCTTATATAGGTCGCATCCAGCCAGAAAATTCCTGGGTCGGTAACCATAACCTGCAGGGCACTCTCATACTGTTTCTGTGTGCCGGCGACGTTCGCCTCAAAGGATGTCGCCGTGATTGCTAACTCCTTTAATGGGTATGTAGTAATCGTATGTTGCCCATACTTAACCGTCACAGGACTTGCCGTCTGCAGATCCGTAGAATTCTCAGGATTTAGGCCAAAATACAGCTCCATCGATCCGTCATCTAACATCTGATAATCACTCAAGGTACAAAATACGTCGCTGATTCTATTGGACGCCAATTCGCTTTGCAGACTATTTGGGATTTCACCGCACACCTGCAGGGGATAGAGCGCCGATGTCACCGGGAGCTGTGGATCCTCCGGATTCGTCGGCACCACGTGGAGCATTAAGAAATAGGCTTCACCTGCGACAAATCGCGAAATATCACTCATGCTCTGACTCACTACCGCCCCGTCGCTTTCTTTCACGTGGAACCACATACTGCCATACGAATCAACCAAGTACTGATCCGGTGCGAAAGATTCCAAGTTCGTCTTTGTAATCCCGGCCTTTCTTCCGGGAATTGGAAAGCCCAGACCGCTTGCCACCACCGTTGAACTCTTTACCTTGATCCGACATTCATCCGTATACCCGACGCGCCTTCCCTGACGCAGGACGCAGCGCAGCGAATTCTGTTGATTCGATCCCTTGATTTCAATCTGAAGCGTCGCCTCCTTCGCCGTCGGAAGATCCAAGTCATACCAAAAGCCCTTTTGCAGCTGCTGCCACTGATATTCAATATCCGTACCATTTGCCACGACGCTAAAGGTCGCCGTCTCGCCAATGCGTCCCTCATAATCCGTGGGCTGGCTTACAATCTCCAGTGGAACCGTGCCATCAAAGACCACCACGTCTCTGTCCAGTTTTAAACTATTATTATTGTCCTGGAAACTGTATCTGACCCAGTCCCTGCCGATGGAATAATCCCTTCCCCATGTTAGAATACCGGTTTGATAGACATTTTTTAGCTTTTCATTCTTGCTGATATCTAAGTATTCAAGCTTGTTCCCCGTTGCATTCAAGTGAAACAGTGCGGGACAATCCTCCAGATCAAGGCTTTCCAGGTCACTATTGATGATCTCCAGCCAGCCTAGCTTGCTCAGTCCCGTAAGCTTCAAGGAAGTAAGCGTCGGAACATTGTTCAGCGTAAGCATCGTCAGCTTGCTGTTGGTGCTAAAATCAACACTGTTTAAGTAATTTCCGCTCAGGGACACGCTGCTTAGGTCCGTCAGTCCGGACAGATTGACGCTTGTCACTCCGGATTCATTCAACGTGAGATTCTCAAGCTTTTTATTGGCTGAGAAATCAAGGTTCTTAAGATCTCTTGCATTCCGGCCTATGCTTAGATTGATCAGCTCAGGAAGCATGCTGACATCCACGGAAGCAAAGGCATTGTTATCAATATACAGATCCTCCAGCTTCTTATTCCACGAAAAATCTGCCTTGGTGATCGTATTTCCTATTGCCGTCAAATAGGTTAGGTTCGGGAAGAGCTTCAACCAATCCATGGAGGCCAATCCGCAATATTCTACGTCAATATAGTTAACATTCTTTGCCTCTTCCACCTGAAGGAAGCCATCCTTATCCAAATCTATAGGCTTGAGCGCCGCAGGCAGATCTGACATGTGCGCTACGATGAGACGCTGTTGGTTATTCCAGCTTGTCCGAATGTAGGATTCTGATGAATCTTGCAGGCGTGTCTCAATATAATTCTCTTCCTGCTTCTCCGTTTCCGTTCCATGGATGGCTGTCATCACCAAATTCGGGCATTCGCTGACGTCAACGGTCTGAATCTTACTAGATTGGATGGTCAGTCTGCTCATACTGGTGCATCCCGAAAGATTTAACTCAGTCAAACCGCCGTTGGTCTTCGTATGATCGCAAATGCCATTTAAATACAGCGCGGTCAGGTTGGGACAATTCGTTACGTTCAGCTCGTCTATGGAGCAATTCTTCAAATCCAAAACCTTCAGGGAATGCATTCCCGAGCAGTCCACGGACCGAAGTCCCTCATCTCCATAACAATAAATTGAAGTCAGATACGGAAGCAGCTTAATTCCCTCCAGGGACTTTACGGGATAAAAAAGCGTCATAATTGATTTCGTCTGTTCCAGCTCTGTCGGAGTCAAGGAATTGTTATGGTCCTTATCATAGGTATCCCTCAGATAGGTCCTCAGATTGTCGTCCGGAAAATTCTCAGGAGTCAGTGCAACGCTCCCTTCCGGATAACGGACTGACATCTTAATTTCATTGCTGTTACGGATGTGGCTGACCTTTTCCATCAATACTTCCATTCTTTGGCACTTAATGGTATAGGTTACACCCTCCTCCGGAAGGAATCCTTTTCCTTGAAAATCCACTGAAACGTCACATATGTCTTTATCATTCGTGATCTGTGCCAACAGCGTACTTCCCAGATAAACCTGCCAGGTGTACCGATAGGCATGACCGCACATGTCATCCAAAGAGTCAGGAATCGCCTGGAAATAATCCTGAGTACTTTCACTCACAGAAACCTTCGCCCGGTCAATGTCCACAAGGTATTCTTCTTCATCCGAGTTAAATATCGAGGCCGAGTCATCTATTTTGACTTTAAGGCTCCGCGTATCGGGAGTAGCTGACATATACTTATCCCATTGTTCATCACTACTAGTATAATTGCCTGCAATATTAGCAATCCTAATAATGTATGGGGCGTTGATTAATATACTGCGGGCCGAAAAATCTGTTGGTCTAAAAGTATGAATATTATAAGAATAATCATTATAAGCAACCTTTTTCAATCCATGCGTTTCAAAGGTACCGGCAGCAATTCGGAGTATCACCTCCGAATTGTAATGATTATTGCGAATTGCATAGCCACCACACTGTCCCTCAATGTGACCGTTATTGATATAAGCACTTCCTTCGTTAATCAATGCGCCAAAATTCCTATCATATTCTGATCCATCGCCACGGATCCAGCCATCATTCATCACAAACTTACCGCATTCTAGTACGTTAACGCCTTTACCCCAAACCACATTCTTGGCATACCCTGCTTCAGACGCATAATAGGACTCGTTCCATCGCCCCGCCCGGATATAACCGCCATTTTGGATCAAGGTTCCCGCAACGTTAAAAATATGACGTTCATAATTACATGCCTCATTCGCATTATGAACGCGGCAATTGTAGAAAATCTCCACATCGTCGCGATCCTTGGAATGCGCGCTGTCATTGATGATCAGCTGACATCCTTCCGGGATGTGAAAAAGATAGGAACTAACCTTGTTGTCATTTCCAAGCGCAATACTATGTCCATTCAGATCCAAAACCTTTGAGCCATTGATGACGCACCAATATTGAACCGAGACGTCCTCATGCTTGCTGAGATCCTGATCCAGCACAATGGTATATTCATCAAAGGAATTTAAATACTCTTTTAGTTGATCCATGCTGGATACATGCACCACCGCCCCTAACGAAAACTCCGGCGCAGCTGCCGCCTTCACTTCCAAAGCAGGCAGGAGCCCCAGCACCGCTCCAAGCATCATTGCGAGCGATAAAACCATGACAAAAAACCATGCTCGTGGCCTTAACCTCTTTCCTCTCGCTTTCTGTTTCATGCGTTCGTCCTCCTCATAAATATTTTCAAGTGAATTGTCTAATATTGTTTTCTGCCATGTGTTTCTTAGATGCTCTCCAGCGTTGCCACAAGATACTCCATCGTTCCGGATGCATATAAAAATCCATCAATCAGTCTTGCTTGGCGAAGACTCGTTACGTCTCGCGTCTGCTCTGGGGAGATCTGCTCGTCCAAGAATAGCACGATCTTACAGTTTGGTGCCCGCTCACGCAGTCCCCTGATCACTCCCTGCCTCTCCTTTAGCGTAAAGCCCTGACGCACGGAGACGCCCAAAAGTACTACCTCCGGTCCCCGAATCATGGATAGATTCCCGGCAGCTTCCCTACTCTCCTTCAATGGCCATACCCGAAAATCCCCCGTCTTTTCCAACGCTTCCGTGATGGCATCCGTATAAAATTTTCCCGGCACGCTAATCGCAAGATTGATCATCCACGTCGCCCCTTTCATGTTTATTGGATTTACTGAATATTTGCTCATTTACATAAAAAAATCAGCATCACGGGTCGCTTTTCTGCCACTCTAGTACCCATAATACTGATTTTTCAAAATTATACTACATCCGAAAGTATAGGTTTTTAAATGATTTCAACTTTTTTCAAGATTTTTTGTTTTTTCCGAAGTTTTTCTACTGAGTCATTTACTACACCCAAACACATGTTATACTTCATGCGCCATCACGGCAGCACGCGCCGCCCTGTAATCCTCTGGCGTTATTTCGAGCACCTGGCATGCCTTTTCTTCCGTCAAATTCAAGTTTTTCATGAGCATAGTAACATAAATGCATATTTTCTGATTACTCTCTTCCTGTCTGCCTTCCTGTCTGCCTTCCTGTCTGCCTTCTTGTCTGCTTTCCTCTTTCATGTCCTCTATTGCCTTGCACACGTCATGCGTCACCTCCTTTCCATCTTCTTTGTCCTCGTGATCGTGATTCAGGATTTCCATGTTTCCCATGACCTCCAACGTCCTGCACGCGTCCGTTGCCATGTGCTGAAACGCTTCCCTGTTCGTGATACATGACCGCTTCCTCATTCAACATGCGGATCGGCATGGCATAATGCACCTTTGACTGGTTCTCCATGGAAATGATGGCCACTCTCATCCCAAACCTTGCTTCCTCCACCAGATCCACGTTCACCCCGCTGAACCTTATTTTTCTGTTTTGTTGCCTTTTGTCCCTTCGGTTATTCTTCCCGTTAACCCGCGTCGTCCCTTCTTCCGTCACCCTGTAATGCACGTTTTCCATCAGCCTTACGTCCTCGGCCCTCACCAGCTGCTTCCCGTTACAGACGTAACAGTTGATCAGGTCCGCCGACCTCTCTGCCTTCTTCAGGTACGTGTTTGTCGCAATGTCGTTCTTTCCCATAAGTCCCCAAGTCCTCCTTCTGCGCCTTGCGCCCGTAAATAGTTCTTTTGAGGACACTTATGGTCAGCCGATTTTTCCATGCGCATTGTCGTAAAAGCAGGCAACAAAAAACAAGCCTTCCGCATCCTCAAAAATAAGTGGATAATCGGCCGAATCGCCAATTAGAAGTGAATGAAAGGCATCCTCTGAAGGGTCGCCTTTCAGATAAGTGGATTATACGGGTTTCTCACGAAAAAGTCAACAGATTTTTTCCTTTTTTCCATGCTGAAACGTGTTAGGATGTGTATAGACTTACCTGAAATCACCTTTGACGTGATCGATTACACGAACCCGCTTTTGCATTGGCGTGACACGCGAAGGCTCGTCTTCCAGCACGGCAGTACTTATGCCTATTCCTCTCCCCTACTCCATATCCCCAATGATCAGTCCCATGTGGCGCACCTTGACGGCAAGCTCCAAACGGCTCCGATAGCCAGTCTTCTGGAGCATGTTTTTGATATGCATTTTAACCGTTGGCTCCTTCAGGCCAAGCTTTTCCGCGATTTCTGCATTGGACGCACCTGAAACAAGCTCCTTTAGGATATCTATTTCCCGGTCCGTAAATTCGGTGCTGACGGCTTCTCCGATATTGACCTTCTGCTGTGTTCCCGGATACACGGACTCCCCCGCCATCGTCCTGTCCATGATCTCCTGAATCGTCTGCTCCTGTACTTCCTTTTGCCAAAAGCTTTCCACGCCAATCTCACGTGCCTGCCGCATGTAGGAGAGCTCCGGCATGGAGGTTACGATGATGATCTTTGTATTGGGGCTGACTTCCTTGATTCGCCTTGCCGCGTCGAGTCCGTTCATGCTCCCTGGAATTAAAACATCCATGAGTACAAGGTCAGCATGATGCTTTTCGCACCATTCCACGGCCTTGGCTGCCGTCGGAAAGGACGCTGAAAGTTCATAGTTTTCTGATTCCTTTACGGCGCCTTCAAAGACCTGCCGTATCATCTTAAAATCCTCTGCGATCACTGTTTTCCATGCCATGTTTTGCCCTCCCCCTTGGGAATCGTTAAGATCATTTTGAATCTCGGGCTTGCGGAAAGCTCCATGCTGCCGCCAAGCGCCTCGACCTGCTGCTTTAGGTTGCCAAGCCCGCCCGTCTCACGGATCGGTTCCGTCGGTGCATCCCCATCATTGGTAAAGGTAATGTTGTATTCCTTTTCCTCCTCCCAGATTTGCACCATGGCGACGTGTCCGTTGGCATGCCGAAGCACGTTGATGACATGCGTTGAGATTGCCTGGTCGATCACGGAAAGAATCGTTTCTTCCTCCGGCAGCGTTCCCACGATCTGAAGGTCGATCCCCAGCGTCGCCGCCTCTTTCTTTGCAATGTAATAGGGGACCTGCCATTCCTCGGGTCCCTCTCCGATCAGATGACTTAGGTTCTGCTTCCAAATGGCAAAGAGATCCTTAGGATCTACTCCCTCTGGGTTCAGGACGTATCGTTTTGCCGCCAGAAGGCTTCTTCCCAGATTGTCATGTAAGGCTACCTTAAGCTGCAAAAGCTCACGGCTCATAGTGACGTACTCAATGGTTCCAAGCAGGGCTTTCAATCTGGCATTAATGATGCCAACCTGCCTTTGCTTCTTTGCAAGTTCTCTGGTCAGTGCGTACTCTTCCGTCACGTCCGTGGCAAATATGGCCTGTACCGTGCCGACTTCCAGCGAGATTTCCTCCTGTCGAAAGCTGTAAACCCTGCCTCCCGGAAGCTCATAGATGGGTTCCGGCCCTGCTTTAATCAGTCCGTTTGCCTGCCCGCTGCAAAGCCCGTCCCAAGCCTTTCTCAGGATGTCCAGTGCTTCCTTGATGGACGTTGCAGAAATATGCGTGCGATTCCATTTAGCAATGCGCCACTGCTCTGCAAAGGCCAAAACGGTAAGCAGCGCAATGATCAGAAGCAGTTGCCACAGCGGCAGAGAGACAGGACAAAGCATTTCTCCGTCCATGTGCTGGAATAAAATCTGTAGCAGTACAAAATTGGTTAGACAAAGAGCAATGCACCTGACGTTTGATCTTCTCTTACCGATCTGTATGTATCGAAAGAAATTAAAAACATAAAGCATTTGTACCAGGGAAAGCCAGAGGCTAAGAATGCCCCAGACTTCTTTTGATGCGGTTAAAAAGGTCATTTGAGCACCTCCCGCGCGCCAAGCTCCACGCGCCAAGCGTCATCCACATACTCCACGTGAAGAGTGGCATTCACCTCGGAAAGTTCCTTTTCACGCCATGCGGCGTCTATGGGTAAAAGCTCCGTTTCCATCATGATTCGAAAGAAAAACTCTTTTCTGGCATCTAAAATGACAAGAAGAGATCCGATCTTCGTTGTAGACTCTAAGAGCAGTTCCAGTAGTTCATAGGAAAGCAGAATGACCTTTGCGTGAACGCATCTTTCTCCTTTTTCCTGGAAGTCATTGGGAATTCCCGTCAGCTTAAAATATTCCAAGGATTCCCGGACGGCGCAGCCAAATTCCTTCGTACTAACCTTGTCCGCTTCCTCCGTGATGAGCATCATGTTTCCCACGCGTTTTACGTATGCCCCCAAAATCATGGCGCGAATAAGCTTTTCTTCAACTGCATGTTCGCTTTTAAGGCTTCCTTGGGCAAGCTCCGTCAAGAGTTTTTCAATGGCCAGCGCCTTCTCCTTGACCGCACATGCAATTTTATCATAGAGACGGTTCTTTGTCTCGTAACTGATTCGTTCGCTTCGAAGGCTATTCTCCTCGCGGATCAGTTCGTTTTCTTCCTCTAATTCTTCCGTTATTTTCTGGATTTCTTCGTTCAGCCCTTGAATCGCCGTCAGATCCTCATACCATATAATTCTCCCTCCGTGAATTGCCTTCTCGCTGCGCCGCTCGGTCTCGGTACTTCGTATGGCTTCGGTGTTTTTCTCGCCTTCGGTACTTCGCTTGGCTTCCTCGTTTTGCTCGCCTTGGGTCTGGAAAGCGGATGCATAAATCGTATTTCCCTCTTCGTCCTGAATGCTTGCCGAAATAGGGCTATGCTCAAAAAACAGGGCATAACGGGAATTGTTTGGCATAATGCCCAGCTGAATCATGCTTTCAAACGGGAAAATAAACATGAGACAGAATACCTCGTGAAGATGATACAGATTTCTTCCAAAAAACTGTGGAGAACTCCCGCCAAGGGCATAATACCACACAATCAGTCCTGCAAAAAATACCATGCCCAATGCGGGGATAAACCAATATCTTCGCAGGGCAGCTATTTGACAGCGTCTGATGATTACGACAATGGTAGCGACTGCAAGGATTGCGCCAAAACCAAAACAAATATAGAAGATTACGCCATAGTCATACTTTTCATGGGTTGCGTCCTGAATGCGGAAAAACATCTGATGCCAAGGATTTGTCAATACGGCTACAAAAAAAGCTCCTTGCAGGACCCACAGCCATTTTGCACGCCGAAGCGGCTGATCCTTCTCTGTTTTTCCGACGCAGAGCGCCGCCAAAAATGCACATAGTGGCACTGCCGTAAAGCTGACATAATAAAAATACCAGGAGAGCTCTGAGACATAGGCGTTGTTACGGAAGCATTTCCAGCGTACAAGCCTTGAGAAAAATAAGATAAACATGAAAATGGAGGCAATCACAAGATGCCGCCTTGCCTGGCGATTGACGATTCTTTGATGAACCAAAAATCCCCAGGCAATGACGCTACCCGCATATACCAACGTATTCACGTCATGCAGATGCAGGACACTCGGAAGATCCGTACTCGTGTGAAGTACGGCAACCAAAATGGCGATGACAAACCAGCCAATCATTCTTTTTTGTCTTGCCGTCATCTTCAGCACTCGTCGTTACCCCCGTTACTTGAATTCAAAGAATTTGTTGTCCAGCTCAGGATCCTTCTTTTTCTCCTGTTGTTGATGCACCTGAATCTCATTCTTAGCTATGACAATTTCTCCTCGTAAACTCCCATACTAACCTTATTTTACAATATTTTGTGAGCCTCCACAATCCCTTTTTGCCATAAGAATCTCACTCCTTTCTTCCAGTCTGAAAAAGAACCGTGAAACCAGTCTGCGGTTCCACGGTTCTTGTGCTGTGTCGTTTTGTAATATGGGCTAATTACTTACTAAAATATTCCTCCGCCGCCTTGCAGTACAGATACAGCGCCTTGCCCACGTTCTTTGCATTCGTTCCGCCCTTGTTTACCGCCGTATTGGCCCAGGTCAGCGCGCTTCCCATCCAGGTATAGCTCTTTCCGTCCTTGCTGATGGTGAACTTGTGCGCGTCACCAAGCTTCTTTGACGAAATGTTTTCCACCGCAAGGAAGTAATCGCTTCCCGCATGTTGCAGCGTCGCAGGCTTATCGTCGATCATGTATTCGTAAGAGTTAGGATCCGCTCCCGTCTCAAACTTCCAGTTGACGCGAAGCGTCGTCTCCTCTTCAAGGATCAGCACCATGCCCTGGGGCTTGCAGGCCATCAGCCCGGTAGTCAAAGTAGATCTGCGCCATCTCGCCGTATGCCTTCAGCCGCTTTGCAAGCGTTACCATCTTTGCG
>ONSO01000100.1 GCA_900320485.1 uncultured Lachnospiraceae bacterium
CTCGGCTCAAGCCGACTTTCTCGCTCGGCTCGCGCTTCGAGCCGCTTTCTCGCTCGGCTCGCGCTTCGAGCCGCTTCTACGCTCGGCTCGCGCCATTCGCAAAACTCGCGCTTCGCGCTTTTTCGTCTGCTTCGCAGACTGTTTTGCTCATGAAGTGGCGCTCATCACGTCGCCTTTTCGGGCTTCAAAATCATGCGAGCATGATTTTGTGCGCCTCGACAGGCGACGGCCGAGCTGTTAGTAGCCCATGTAGCTGAGGTTCATGTCGACGTTGCCGCTGATGCCGTTGATGGTACCGGTGGACCTGTACTGCCACATGTCGTAGCGTCCGCCGTAGGTGGGCTTTGCAGCATACTGTGCCAGCCAGATCTTAAAGTTATTGATCTCGCTGACATTGATCTTTTCGTTCAGCCAGGTCTTATTTGCATAAATTCCTGCAGTATATCCGGCATTTTGCACGGTCTGGCAGAATGCCTTGCAAACCTTGGTTCTGGTATCCACGCTGATCTTGTCTCCGCGGCCGCCGCTGGCTTCCACGTCAAGGAACACGGGATAGGAAATCTTGTAGTTCTTGATCTTGTCAATGACGAAGGATGCCTCGTATACCGCTTCTACTTCGTTGACGGCCTGAGTGAAGAAGTAAACGCCCACTTTCAGTCCGGCGCTGGTAGCACCCTTGATGTTGGACGTAAACTTGGAATCCTCGATCAGGGAGCCTGCCGAAGATCCCCGATAGCCGCAACGAATGATGACGTAGGATACGCCGGAATTCTTTACGGCCTTCCAGTCGATGGTTCCGTTCCACTTGGAAACGTCGATGCCAAGCACGCCATTGCCATTCATCAGTACGCCATCAGAAGCAAAGTTATACTTTGCGCCCTGGATAACTTGTTCGCCGGTCACGTACTTGCCTTCCGCGTTGAAATAGTAAACTTTTCCGTCGATGGTCTGCCATCCGGTATACTTAACGCCGCTCTGTACAAAGAACTTCACGTTGTCAACGTAGTAATCCGCATACGTGGCTTCCCTGTAATTGTCGCCCACCTGAACAAAGAGTTGTCTGTTTTCCTTGTCTTTCAGGGGCGTAGTCTTGTCATACTTGGGATGAGGTTTTACGGTTACGGAACACTTTGCGGACACCGTTTCCTTCTCTTCCTCATATTTCACGGTTATGATGCAGCTCTTCTTCTCGGTAAGTACCTGCGGCTGAAGGGTCAGCTTGATCTTTACGGTACCGTCAACGGTACTGGGAACAAACTCCTTCTTTGCAATCTGTGCCACGTTGGAATCAGAGGTCTCCACCGTAAACTTCATCTTGGACTCGACAAGCTCGGCCGCCTTAAGGTTGCTGTTCTTGATGGTAACCTCAAGCTCTACGGGTGCATCCTTGATCTCGCTGTAGCAAAGCAACTCTGTCTTGCTTAAGGATACGTTCAGCGCTTCCTTCTCCGTTACCGTGACCGAAAAGCTCTGGGTAACCTTAGTCGTCACGCCCTCCGGCTTGTCTGCCGCATTCTTATAGTCTGCGGTTACGGTGATCTTTGCAGTACCCTTTGCCACCGCAATGACGGTCATCTTACCGTTGGCGTCGATCGCCACCGTTGCAATGGCATTATCAGAAGAAGTTGCTTCAAATTTTATTTCTTTCTTTTCAAAACCGTCAACCGTTGCATTTACCGTTGCCGTTTCCGCGGAAGTCGTGCCATCCGCAGCCTTCATGACCTTGAGCTCCACCTTTTCCTTGTCAAGCTTCATGCTTGTCTTTCCAGGAAGCGGGCTCTCGGAAGGATCAGGCGATCCGGAGGGCGTCGCGGAAGGCGAAGCAGAAGGAGACCCGGACGGAGTCACGGTCGGCGTTGCCGTTGGCGTCGCAACGGGCGTCGGCGTCGGCGTGGGCGATGGTGAAGGCGTAACTTCCGGCGTCGGCGATGGCGTGGGCGTAACTTCCGGCGTCGGCGATGGCGAAGGCGTAACTTCCGGCGTCGGCGTCGGCGATGGTGTGGGCGTAACTTCCGGCGTCGGCGATGGTGAAGGATCATTGATGACCTCCGATACCCGCATGAAATTCATTGCCACCGTCAGTGGAATCGTTAAGGGATCCGGAACGGAACTCTTAAGTACCTCCGTGTAAGTATTGCCGGTTACGGAGCTTGCCACCCATGCAACAGTATCCGAAAGACTGCCCTCCACGGTGGTCTCATTGATCTTTGTATCCTCCTTGGATACGTTGATCTCGCTCTCCTTCTTTCCTTCACCTGTCATGTCGACTTTTGCATATTCAATATTCTTCTTTACGTTCACGGACTGTGCGGTGGAGGGAAGAATGTAGTTGGAATACTTCTCTTCATCCAATGCCTTCAGGGATACGGAATACTTACCTGCCGTAATGCCCTCGGCATAAATAATGCCGTCCATGTCCGTATCCGTCCATTCCTCCGTGGTACCGTCGGGCTTTGTTACCTGCGCCACGAAACGAACGTTGCCGATCAGCTTGGACGTTTCCCTGTTGGAAAACTTGATCTTTAAATCCTTCTGTACGGAAGTCAGGCTCATGGCTACGGAGATGGTCGTCTTATAAGGCGTTTCTTCATATCCGGCATTTGGCTTCTCCGCAGGTTCGATATCCTCCGGCTCCTCATCTTCCGGCATAAGTCTTGCCAGCTCTGCCGTAGCTACGGCTGCAATTCCCTTGCCGCCGATAAGGTCAATGTTCTGAATGGATTTTCCAATGCCGGCGAACTGATTCTCCGGTGCCTGCGTGCCCTGTTTGTTTGCATGGATCACCAAACCGATCACGCCTGCCAGTGCAAGGATCAAAATTACGCCAACGGCTGCCACGATGGTCTCGAACATGCCGCCCTTTTCATCCTTTTCATCCTCTTCTTCGCGCCTGCGCGCTCTGGAAACGTAAGCCGGTCTTACAGGCTCATTGTAATCCTCTATGTACGTGATCTCCCCCTGGAACTCATCGTCTCCGTAGGAATCCTCACCGTCCTGCGTCTCATTTTCGGTCTCATCCTGCGAATAAACGGCTCCACCGGTCTGCTGATGGTCAAAGGAATATACCTGTCCGCGGGTCTGACCGCCATTCCGTCCGCCCTCATCCCTCTTACGGCTTCCCGTCTCCTGCCGCCATTCTCCGCCCTGCGCCCTCATGGTCTCCTCCAGATAGGGATCCATGGCGCGGGTATCTCCCGTGACGTACCCGTATTCATTATAGCCGCCATCATCAGACGGGGCGGAATACCCTCCGTCCTCCGCATACTCCCGACCAGTTTCATAGCCTGCTTCGGTTTCATAACCTGCCTCGGCTTCATAACCCGCATTAGCCTCATAACCTGCTTCGGCTTCATATTCCTGACCGGCACCGTACCCAACTTCACCGGCATAATTCTGGTTCGGATCATAGGAGGCGTCATGTTCTGCGTTGTTCTCATACCCCTGGCCTGCGTCATACCCTGCCTTGCCGGCAAAATCCCCGTCTGCCGCATAATCCGCGTCCGCATAGCCCGGCTCCTGCGCATATTCCTCCCCCGCGCCATAATGCCCGTCTGCCACGTATTCCGCATCCTGCGCATATTCCTGGCCAGCACCGTAATGCTCATCCGCCACGTACTCTTCATCCCGTACGTAGTAATCATCACCGGCCGCGCCAAGTCCCTCCGCCTCATTGCCGCTCTTTGCCGCAAAGAAATCATTGCCGACGGACTCTATGTCAAGATATTCAGGCTCCACGTCATCAAACTCACTGCCTTCGCCGACGGATTCATAGGAAAAATCATCCACGCCCTCGTCATCCCAGTCATACCCGCCTTGCCGGTTGGCATTCCGCTGATCCTGCGGTTTGTTTGTATGTCCAACATTCCATTTCATATTGTTTTATTCCCCTTTGATCTAGTCACGTGACTACATACTGATACCATTTTACATGGTATTAAATTCTGATTCATTATAGCATTCCCCCAAAGACTCTTCAAGAGATAACCCCATTTCTTCAGAATTTCTTAAATTTTTGAAATATTATGGATTTTCCGTTCATATAATTGTAAAATAATCACGTGATACAGTTCAAAATGCAGTAAAAAAACCAATCAAGCGAGTAAGGAGTCACCATTTTCATGAAGAATCAAGAACCCAAAAACAGACCGGCGTGGCAGAAATACGTATTTAATCATCACGTCCTGCTGCTGCTCGTCGGCGTGATCATCGTCTTCTTCATCGTCATTTTCATCAAAGGCTGGGGCGTCAAGATTGACGATGACTTTATCAATAAGCACGGCGTTTACACGGACGGAAGGGACTGCTACGACAACCTCCAGCCCCTTTTGGACGGGAACGGAAACTTACTGGCAAATCACAAGCCTCACGGAATCCTCTTTTTCGGAAACGGATCCTTCGCCGAGGACCGGGACTCCGAGAAGGGCGTCGTCAACATGATCGCGGCCCAGACCGGCTCCACCGTTTATAATTGTGCCGTGGAAGGAAGCCTTTTGGCTGCGCAGAGTCCCTCCCTGAAATATACTTCCTCCGGTCTGGACGTTTATAATTTCTACTGGCTCTGCATTTATCTGACCTGGGATGAGGAACTGGATTACTTTGAATGGCTGGAGGAACAGCCGGATGCAAGGATCCTTCCTGAGACCGAATACCTGAAGGAAACCCTGGACACCATTGACATGTCAAAGATCGACACCATCGCCATCATGTATGACGGCAGCGATTATCTTGCAAGCAGCCTTTATTACAACGAGCAAAACCCTACGGACATCATGACTTTTGCAGGAAATCTTGCTGCAGGGATCGACGTTTTGCAGGCAAAGTACCCTGAAATCCGCATCATTGTCCTTTCCCCTACCTATGCCTACGGCGAGGACGAAAAAGGAAACCCTGTCAGCAGCGACCTGAAGGAATACAACAAGCTTAAGAACCGCGAAGCCCTCAGCTCCTACATGATAAAGGAAGGCGAGGCCACCGGCGAACGCGGCATCACCTTTATCGACAATCTCTACGGAACCTTTGACGAAGACGAGGCTCCGGAATACCTGAAGGACCAGATCCATTTAAACCAAAAAGGCCGGGAACTCCTGGTAAAACGCTTCATCGGAGCCCTGACCTTATATGACGAAAATTAAATTCTTTCCCATCCCGAGCAGAACGGGTTGAGCCTTCTTCCCTTCCCTCAACCCCATGCCCCGAGTACTGCCGAAAACTTAGCTTAAAGGCATCGCCCTCCGCGATGCCTTTTATTTTACGGTCAGGTCAAAGTTCATGGTGGGATCCCGATAGATCAGATACTTCCCCACCTTTCCCATGAGTTCATAATCATACTCCTCCATGCTTCCCACGAGCTCCTTCTCCTCCGAAAGGATCACGTAGTGACATTCCTGCGCCTTTGCCAGCTCCGCCACCCTCTTCACGTCCACCTGACGATATCTCAGGGCATATTCCAGCTCGCTAAAGCCTCCCGTCAAGACCTCCCTGCCATAGGGCATACAGATCCAGGCGGAATACTGCCTCACAAAATGCACCATCTCCACGGGAAAGACCGCCTTGACCTCTCTTCCCGGAAGCACGATGGCATCACAGATCTTGACCACCTCCGCCGGAACGTGCTCAGGATTTTCCGCCCTTCTGAAAATGGGGCTGGAATAGACCAGCGTTCCCGAGATCACGACCAGAACCGCCGCCAGTACCCCAAAAGCCACGCGCCTCTTCCCCGTAAAGGAGCCGCAAAGAATGACAATGCAATAGGCCAGCGTCACCGTCACGGGAAGAAGCCAGATGAGCCTGTAATAGATCTCCGCATCCATCGCCTTTTTGAAAACGGCAAAAAACAAGGGATTGAAAAACAAAACCAGCGTAATGGCCGGCGCGTAGACAAACAGGATCCTGCGGTCCCTCCTTGTCTCCTTCAGGAACAGGTAGACCAGCGCCGCGAGATACCAGATGAGGATCAGTCCCGTGCCCATGTAGTTGTGAAATAATTCCATCATCTTCATGAAATAGTTCCCTTCCCCTCTTACCCTAAAAGCACGTACAACGCCGCCATCAGCGCCGGCATCACCAGCGCCGCAGCCGTTCCAAAGATCAGCCTCCATCTCCGGTAGGCAACGATTGCACATAAAACTGCCACGCCCAAAAAGACACACAGCAAAAACGTCCCCAGCGTACTGCAAAGGCATCCCGTGGTCATGGTGGCACAAAGAAGGACCCAAAGCCTTACGGGAACGGCTTCCTTTTTCTCCAGCCGTTCCAGCAAAAGCACCGTCAGGTACAGCAGTGCGGGGATCACTACGTTGGCCAAAACGGCCTTCCCCTGCCCTGCCCTTACCAGCAGGAAATTTTCTGCGGAATAAATGGAATAGCCTCCAAAAAGAACCAGCAGGGCACAAAAGCTAAGGAACAACGGCATTTTCCAGCTTTCCCTTCCTTCGCCCAAAAGCTTCTCCCCAAGGAGTCCAAATAAACCATAGGTCATGCACAGGACCAGAATGGGCATCATCACGTGCGCCGTGGTCGCACCGGAAAGCCCTGCCACGTCCGCGAGCACGGCCACCCAGACGGGAAAAGGCGCCAGGGAATGGCGCAGGTCCAGGCCCGTGTATGCGCCCGTGTAAGGAATGTTGCGATATAAGGTCTTTACCTCTTTGCTGTAGGTTGTGATGGCCACGTAGTAGGAATCGTCCCCATCCTCATAGGCCAGGAAAAATACGCAGAAGATCTGCACCAGAAACAGCGCCGCAAAAAGAAGCCACAGCCAGTGAAAGGCCGGCCTGACGCCGCCTTTGCCCGGTCCGTCATTGCCTGCGCCGCTTTGGGTACCCTGCTTTTTCCGGCGCAAAAGCCGGCATGCGCCCGCCATGAGAAGTAAAAGCCCGCACAATCCCAGATATGCCCCTTCCACCTGCGGAAACTGAAGATCCAGCAGTATCATGGGCACGCAGACAAACAAAAAACCTGCCCACAGCACTACCTGACCATAGATCCAGGCATGCAAAAGTCCTGCACCTTCTTTCTTCAGGGGCAGAAACATGCTTCCCACCGCTGCGGGCAGGATCGTCACCATCATGATCGCCAAAATAACTCTAATTACCGTCATCCTTTTTCCCCACCCAGAAAGCTGCCTCCGCCATGGCCCATGCAGCCCAAAGCGTCGTCACCGGCAGCACGTTTTTATGATCCATGACGCCTCCGCCCTGAAAAGTAAAAAATAAGACAAAGACCACGCAAAGCATAAGAAGGGGCGCTCCCGCCCGCGCAAGCTCCGTTCTTTCCGCACCGTCCGCTTTTAGAAATGCCATCACCAGCAACAAAAGGCTGATCAGTGCCGCGCCTCCAAACAACCATCCGCCAAAGCGTACGTATAACGACGTCACCTTAGGCGCTTTCATGCGCATGACCTCATAATTCATGGCAGCGTAGCTTTTTTGCCCTTTTCCTTCCATCAGGATCAGGTTTGCCAGGGGAGCCGCACCATACCCGGCGCCATCCATCAATATCTCCTTCAGATTGCGTTTCCACCGGATCTGCATTCCGGCCTTGGCCACGGTCCAATAAATCTCCCGCGCCCGCTCCCTGCCATAGACTCCGTCCACCTTCTCACCCAAGATCCGGCTCTTACGCTCCGGATACTTATTGCACTCCGCGATCTCTTCCTGCGTCAGGGCCTCTTTTAATTCCGCAGGCCAGTCTGCATATAATTCTCCGAAATCATCCCAGACAAATCTGCGGAAGGCAGCCGCCTGCAGGGAATTTTGCATGCGTCCATGGGCGCCCTCCTGCCTTGAAAACGCGCCGATCTGAATCACCAGGCCCGCCATGGCACCGCACAAAAGCAGTAGCCTCACCGCGCCCTGAAGATCCGCACCCGCCTGGCGAGCCGCAGCCCCCTCTCCCCTTACGGGAAGGCGCCTTAGAACGTCCCTGAGCCCCGTCCAGACAAAAACTGCGCCGCCAAGGAATTCAAAGGATGGCAAAAGCAACGTCTCTCCAAGCCAAAGAAGCCCGCACGCCGTAAGAAGCAGGGCTTCCTTCCCCTTTGCCTTTCTGCCCCGCAGGCTCACTCCCAGTTGCATGAGCATCAGGGACGTTGCCAGGGAATGGGGCAATACCGCAAGATGACACTGCATGGCCATTGGAAACGTTAACAGCGCCAAAACCGCCCAAACGCGGAAAAGCTTTCCGCGGGCCCTTACGCTCTCAAGAGAATTCAAAAAGAAGATCGCCGCCGCAGCAGCTGCCAAAAGCTGCGCGGCATAAATTAAACAATGCTCCGGAAGAGGGATCAGAAAGGAAAGTGCTTTGGCCGCGCGAATGACGAGAAGATATGCGATCCCCATATACTCATCACAAGTAAAAGTCTCCGCCGCCTTCTGCAGCAGGAGACTTTCACCAAACTCCTGAACATACGGGAACTGAAGGCATGCCCATAAAACCCCCAGAAGGATCTGGAGGCCAAAGCCCGGGATCAAGACTCTCGCCAGAATCTTTCCCGCGTTTTGAACCACGCTTTCCGTCATGCCCTTTCTCATGCCCTTATGCCCGTTCTCCCTCGCCTGCGTCCCTTAAAAGAACTCCTTCACCTTATCGCAAATATAATCCACCTGGTCCATGCGAAGTCCATAATACATGGGAAGCCTCACAAGTCTCTCGCTCTCCTTGGTAGTAAACCGGTCCTCCCCGTGGAAGCGTCCGAACTTTTGACCTGCGGGTGCAGTGTGCAGCGGTACGTAATGGGATACCGCATAGATTCCGTTCTTCGCCTTCAGATGCTCGTCCATAAACGCCTTACGCTCCTTCGCGTCCGCAACCTTCAGCCAGAACATGTGCCCGTTGTGCACGCATCCCTCCGGCACCGTGGGAAGCTCGATCTTTCCTGCCTCCGCCAGAGGTTTTAAGGTCTGGTAATAGCGATCCCAGATGGCAAGTCTTGCCTGATTCATCTCGTCCGCGATCTCCAGCTGAGCATACAGATACGCCGCATTCATGTCGCTGGGCAGATAGGAGGAGCCATAATTGATCCAGGTATACTTGTCTATCTTTCCCTGAATAAACTTTGTTCTGTTGGTGCCCTTCTCGCGGATAATCTCCGCTTCTTCCACCTTATCCCCGTCACGGATCAGGAGCGCACCGCCCTCGCCCATGCTGTAATTCTTTGTCTCGTGGAAGCTAAAGCACCCGAAATCGCCAAAGGTCCCCAGAGCTTTTCCCTTATAGCTTGCCATGATGCCTTGCGCCGCATCCTCGATGACCATCAGGCCATGGCGCTTTGCCACGTCCATGATCACGTCCATCTCACAGCCGACACCCGCGTAATGCACGGGCACAATGGCCCTGGTTTTTTCCGTGATGGCGTCCTCGATCAGGGTTTCGTCTATGTTCATGGTATCCGGCCGTACGTCCACAAAAACGGGAATTGCGCCGCGCAGGACAAAGGCATCTGCCGTGGACACAAAGGTATAGGACGGCATGATCACCTCATCCCCCGGCTTTACGTCAGCCAGAAGAGCCGCCATTTCCGTGGCATGGGTGCAGGACGTGGTCAGCAGACATTTCGCCGTACCCGTGC
>ONSO01000117.1:0-1439 GCA_900320485.1 uncultured Lachnospiraceae bacterium
AATAAGGCGCCTAAGAGCATAAGAACGGTTTGGACGATAAAAGAGCCCCGGCAGCGTCACGCCGGGGCTCTTTTCGTTTTTTCTTTATGGATCTTTTATCTGTCAAAATGACGGTTAAGTATGTCTTTCTTATAGACGAGCACGTACATGATGGCTGCCAGCGTGATCGCCGTGAGCACGTCGAAGAAGGAATGCTGCTTGATGAACATGGTGGAGAGAATGATGGAAAGCGCCAGCGCCAAAGATGCGGCGCGAAGTACTTTGTGATGCTCAAAGGCTTTGCTCTTTGCTATGGCAAAGTGGGCACCCAGGGAATTATATACGTGGATGCTGGGCCAAAGGTTCGTCGGCGTATCCGAACGCCAAAGGGCTGCAATCATTCTCGTAAACACGTTGTCTCTCGGCATGACGGCGGGCCGCAGCTGATGACCATTGGGCATCAGGGTGGAGATCAGAAGGAACAAGGTCATTCCCGTAAATAAAAAGGTAAGGCAACGGTAATAGTCCTTTTTCGTCTCGTCCCGGAAAAACAGGGCCAGCACCGTAACGGAAACATAAGCAAACCAGGCCATGTAGGGGATGATGAAGACCTCCAGGAAAGGAATGTGGTCATCGATTCCCATGTGGATCACCCTAAAGTCCGTGGTCACCGTATCCTCCAAATGTGACCACCAGGTCATGTAGAAAAGCATGTAGGCCAGCAGCGGAAGCAAGTGCTTATATTGATCCCAAAATTTTTGCCGGGTTTCGTTTTTTTGAATAAATCTCTCAAATCGTTCTCTCATACGTATCACTCCAACTTAGCGTTAGTATATCACTTGTTAATAAATTGTCAATATCTTTCTGAATATCTTTTGTCATTCTTAATAAAGACTTAAGAATTCCCCGGAGGTTGCGAGACGGAAATACTGGAAATGCGGGAAAAAACGTGATAACATAATTATCGACAAAAACACGAAAGGACGGACGAAATGAACATTAATTTCTATCTTCCTGATTTTTATAATAACGTGAATCTGATCTGCTTTCTGGCGGACATTCAGAAGGCAACGCCGGAGTGCTTTTATGACGACGTGAAGATCGCGTCCGCGTATGGCGCTTTTCCCAGCAGCATCTGGAACGGGGGAAGAGTGTTTATCGACTCTTGTAAGAAGGCAGACATGATTAAGGTGATCGACGAGCTGAACAGCCGCGGCATTGCCGTTCGATTTACCTTTACCAATCCCCTCATCGAGGAGAAGCATCTGCAGGACACTTTCTGTAATCTGTGCCTGGAGCTGGCGGATAACAGGGGGAATGAGGTGCTTGTGAATTCTCCGATCCTGGAGGATTACATACGGAAGAATTATCCTAAGTATACCCTGATCTCCTCCACGACGAAGTGCCTGGACAAGCTGGACGACATAAAGGCGGAAATGGAAAAGGACGCCGACGGCAAC
>ONSO01000117.1:1458-9598 GCA_900320485.1 uncultured Lachnospiraceae bacterium
TCCCTGGATCACAGGGACAGAATGGAGCTGATCGTGGATCATTTCTGCGAGGACAACTGTCCGAGAAGAAGGGCGCATTACATAGTACAGGGAAAGGCACAGCTGGAGTTTTCGGATCCCGACTGGAAGCCCTGCCAGAACATTGCCAGGGAGTTTTTCCAGATCATGAACAACCGTTCCTTTATCTCCACGGAGCTCTTATACGGAAAGTACAAGGACGCGGGTTTCCGTCACTTTAAGCTGGACGGAAGAAGCTATCCTCCCAGAAGACTGATCGACAGCTTTTTGTACTACATGGTGAAGCCTCAGTGGAGAGATAAGATGAGTACCATCATCTGGCGTGAGGTTTATCACACCTAAGGGAAATTTAGCGCGATAACGCAGGAAAGTATTTGCAAATCCCAAAATCTGTGATATGATGTTTAGGAGTGTTCTAAAAAATAGAAAAGCATTGTGACAACAAGGAGGAAACAAGCATGTATTCTTTGGATGAAGTGAAAAAAGTTGATCCCGAGATCGCTCAGGCCATTGTGGACGAGCAGGCACGCCAGAACAGCCACATTGAGCTGATCGCTTCTGAAAACTGGGTTTCCAAGGCCGTTATGGCGGCTATGGGCAGCCCCCTTACCAACAAGTACGCGGAAGGCTATCCCGGAAAGAGATATTATGGCGGATGCGAATGCGTTGACGTTGTGGAGAACCTGGCGATCGAGAGAGCTAAGGAACTCTTCGGATGCGATTACGCAAACGTACAGCCTCATTCCGGCGCACAGGCCAACATGGCAGTGCAGTTTGCAGTATGCCAGCCCGGCGATACCATCATGGGAATGAACCTGGCGCACGGCGGTCACCTGACCCACGGTTCACCGGTGAACATGTCCGGTAAGTACTTTAAGATCGTGCCTTACGGCGTAAATGATGACGGCTTCATCGATTACGACGAGCTCCGCAGGATCGCCCTGGAGGCAAAGCCCAAGATGATCATCGCAGGTGCTTCCGCTTATGCGAGAACCATCGACTTCAAGAAGTTCCGCGAGGTTGCCGACGAGGTGGGCGCGGTACTGATGGTAGACATGGCGCACATTGCAGGCCTTGTGGCAGCAGGACTTCATCCTTCACCCATTCCTTACGCAGACGTGGTTACCACCACGACCCACAAGACCCTTCGCGGACCCAGAGGCGGTCTGATCCTCTGCAATAAGGAAGCGGCAGATAAATTCAACTTTAATAAGGCAATCTTCCCCGGCATCCAGGGCGGCCCTCTGATGCACGTGATCGCTGCAAAGGCCGTATGCTTTAAGGAAGCCCTTTCCGATGACTTCAAGACCTATCAGAAGAACATCGTTGACAACGCGCAGGCACTTTGCAAGGGCCTGATGAGCCGCGGCATCAAGATCGTATCCGGCGGCACGGACAACCATCTGATGCTGGTAGACCTGACCAACTTTGGCCTCACCGGCAAGGCAGTGGAAAAGCTTTTGGATCAGGCGCATATCACCTGCAACAAGAATACGATTCCCAACGATCCCCAGTCTCCCTTCGTTACCAGCGGCATCCGTCTTGGTACCCCTGCAGTAACCAGCAGAGGCATGAACGTGGAAGACATGGACAAGATCGCAGAGGCCATTGCCATGGTGATCAAGGGCGGCGAAGAGAAGGTTCCCGAGGCAAGAGCCATCGTGCAGACCTTAACGGACAAGTATCCTTTGATCTAGTCAAGCGAGATCTGATCAAAAAAGTGAATGAAATAAAGTGGTTAAAAGGTGCGGGGACTCAAAAAGTCTTCGCACCTTTTTGCGTGATGCACAAAGGAAAGCGCCAAAATACAGGCCCGAAAAGCAAACTAGACGGGACAATTTTAGAAATGGTTTATGCTTTCTCGACAAAATACACAAATGGAAAGTGGAAAATAACGCACGTATTCTTAAAATGTAACAAAAAAGTAAAAAAGATGCTTCTTGAGGGAAAAATATTCCATTTACTTAAAAACCCGTCGCAGATATACTTTATTTCAAGGGTAAGAGTCTTATGGGGTATTTGATGCATAAAAGGTAGTGATAAAGTGAACGTAAGAAAATCCAAAAAATTGATCTCCCTTGTATGTGTCTTGCTCAGTGCGGCACTCACGTTTGGCGGATGTGACCATGGGGGCGGAAGCAGCTCGTCAGAAAGTGCCGCGCAGGGCAATACCACAATCGATGAAAACGCGGAAAGCTGGGCCTATATCCATGAATCCACGAAGGAAATCCTCCGGCTTGGATCCGACGGGCGGGCCATCTTTCACGGCAACGCGTATGATTACTCCAGGGACGGTGACTTCCTGATCCTGAAGGATGCGGACGGAACGGAAACGAAAATGCGTTTTATCGAGAAGCGGGAAGGGCAGATGCTCCTTTACGAGAGAACGGAATACCATTACGCCGGATCCTCCCAGCCAAACGGCATCATCGGATTTTGGCAGGGCGGCCCGGAAGACAGATTGTCCTATGAGTTTACCGCAAAGGGAACTTACTTAGAGGACGGAACCTTTCCCGGACATTTTACCGAGGATAAGGAAAACGGGACCATTAAGCTGATGTACAATGACCACTTTGAAGATGCGTACCTTTATTACGAGTTAAAGGACGGAAAGCTGATCATTGATTATCCCTGGCCCATGGTCAGGACGGAAAGTCCTGCGGAGGGCAAGTGATCCCGGCTCTGAATCAGATCATAAAGCGAAAGCTTATGATATAGAAACCTGATGGAATCATCCATCGAAGTGTTTATAAGGAGGAGAATTATGAAACTGAAGAAATTTGCGGCAACTTTGCTCGCGGCAACCATGATCCTTTCATGTGCTGCTTGTGGTTCCAACAATGAAGGCGGAAACGCAGGTACCAGTGCCAGCAACGAGGGCGGAAAAGCAGCTACCACCGTTGACCTGAAGTCTCAGAAGGTTAGCCTGGACATGTGGTGTATCGCTACCGAGAGCGATTCCAACCGTCATTCCTACGAGGCAGCCATCGAAGAGATGAAGAAAGAGTATCCTGACATCACTCTGAACTGGGAAGCATTCGAGAACCAGTCCTACAAGACCAAGATCAAGGCAGCAATGGCAGCTGATGAAGTACCTGACATCTTCTTCACCTGGTCCTGCGCATTCCTTGGCGATTTCGTAGATGCAGGCAAGGTTTACTGCCTTGACGATGCATATCAGGAGTATAAGAGCGAGCTTCCTGAGGTTATGCTTGCTAACTCTACTTACAACGGAAAGCACTACGGCGTTCCTCTGACCATGAACATCGTTGGTCTTTTCTGCAACATGGATCTTTTGAAGGAAGCAGGCTGGAACGAAGTTCCTACCACTTATGATGATCTGATCAAGTGTTGCGATGCCCTGAAGGCAAAGGGAATCATTCCTTTCGGATGTGCAGGCGGCGAGACCTGGTGCGTAACCGAGTATCTTGAGCCCGTGATCGAGAAGAGCATCGGCGCAGCTGCAATGAACGACATTTTCCTTGGAAGAGCTTCTTGGGACAATGCAGACGTTGCTAAGGCCGTTGATACCTTCCAGAGCATGGTAAACAATGGTTACTTCGATCCCAACGCAGTATCCCTGACCAATGACGAAGTTAAGGCTAACTTCATGGCAGGCAAGTATGCATTCTATCAGAATGGTACCTGGAACTGTGCTGACTTCGCAAACGATGCTAACTTCTTCCCTAAGGTAAAGGTTACCGAGTTCCCCGTTGTTGATTCCAGCAAGGGTAAGCTTGGACAGCTTATCGGCGGACCTTCCGATACTCTTGCAGTAGCAGCTTCCTCCAAGAACGCTGCAGTAGCTGCTAAGTACACCTTCGAGCTTGGTAAGAGAATCTGCCACTACGGATATCTTGATGGCTGCGGACTTCCCGCTTGGACTCCTTATGGTGACGTTAGCGGAATCAACGGCCTGACTCAGGCAGTTTCCGATATCTGTGCTAAGGCTGATGCATACGTTCTGTTCGGTGATACCGCAATGAACGCTGATGACGCTAATAAGTACCTTGACTACGTTGCACAGGTTTACGGCTGCAAGGTTGACGGTAACGGATTCATTTCCGGTCTGAAGAAGGAAATCAGATAATCTAGTTTCTTTCTTAGTCACTTGAATTAATGATGTTTGCGGCTTTTCCGATCCTTGTGTTTCACGGGGAGCCGGAAAGGCCGCATTTTGTTTCCGAATTCCATTGGAAGGTAAGAAATTAGGATGAAAAACAATAAGTATAAGTATGGAATGATCGCCATCTTTCTGTTGCCGGCCCTGATTCTGTTCATAGGAGTTTTGATCGCTCCCATCATCATGTCCGTGGTCTACAGCCTTTTTGACATGAAGAGCATCAGCCTAAAGGGCGCGGAATTTGTTCTTTTTGGCAACTATAAGGAACTTTTCACCAGCGGCTCCATCAACATCTGGCGTGCCCTTGGAAATGCAATGCTATTGGCCCTTTTGTCCGTTTTCATTCAGCTGCCCATGTCCCTGGGACTGGCACTGATGCTGGGAAAGGGGATCAAGGGCGAGAGAGGATTCCTTTCCGTCTACTTCATGCCGGTGCTGATCTCCACCGTTGTAATTGGTCAGTTGTGGAGAAAGATCTATAACCCGGATTATGGTATCCTCAACGCATTGCTTCAAATCCTTGGCATTGGCGACAAAATGCCTGCCGGCGGTTGGCTGGGAAATGAAGCATCGGCACTTTGGTGCGTGTTTGTCCCCACGTTGTGGCAGTACGTTGGCTACCATATGTTGCTCATGTATGCAGGCGTAAGAAGCGTATCCCCTGAGCTGCGCGAGGCTGCAAAGCTGGACGGAGCAACGGACGGACAGGTAGACTGGTACGTAGTCATTCCCAGTATCAAACCTATTTTGAGAGTCAGCGTGATTTTTGCCGTTACCGGTTCCCTGAAATCCTTCGACCTGATCTACGTGTTGACCAAGGGCGGCCCTTACCACGCAACGGAAGTGCCCAGTACCCTGATGATCAGCATGTTGTTTGAGAGAAACCGTTATGGCATGGGTAGTACCATCGCAGTATTGATGATCGCACTCTGCTTTGCATTTGCAATCCTCATCAGTGCGGCATTTAAGGAGAGAGAATATGGCAGAAAAAAGCATGTTGTCAATGAACAATAATCTAGATCAGTTCCAGGTACAAAAGACCAATAAATTCCTGCAGGTACTGATCTATATCGGATTAGTGATCTGGGCGCTCATTGATCTCTTCCCTGTGTACTGGATGTTCACGTTTTCATTAAAATCAAACGAAGAAGTGTATGGTGCCAACGTTATGGGCCTCCCGAAGGAGTGGCTCTGGTCCAACTACGAAAAGGCCATGACCACCGGTAACATGCCTCTTTATTTCCTTAACAGCGTGATCGTAACCGTATCTTCCATCGCCATCTGTCTTGTGGCAGCAATGATGGCAACCTACGCGCTTACGAGAATTATCTGGAAGGGGAGCAAACTGATGAACAGCTTCTTTATGCTGGGAATCACCATCCCCATCCATTCCTCCATCGTACCGATCTTCATCACCTTAAGTAAGCTCAAAATGGTCAATTCCTATTGGTCATTGATCATTCCTTACTCAGCATTCTCGCTGGCTATGGCGATCCTGATCTGTACCGGATTTATGAATGACATTCCCAAGGATTTGGATGAAGCGGCTTGCATCGACGGATGTAACCTTTGGCAGACCTTCATCAAGATCATTGTTCCCCTGATGAAGCCTGCGTTGGCAACCATCAGCATTTACACCTTCCTGCAGTGCTGGAACGAGCTGATGTTTGCACAATCCTTTATCAGTAAGAAAGAGTTTAAGACCTTGCCTGTCGGCATTCAGGCACTTTCCGGACAGCACACCACGGATTGGGGTCCCATCGGTGCGGCACTGGTAATTGCCACGTTCCCTACCTTGCTTGTTTACGTATTCATGAGCAAGTCCATTCAGGAAAGCTTTATCGCAGGCGCGGTCAAGGGTTAAGCAAAAACTATTACAATAACGAAAAAGGAGCGGCCGAAAGGTTCGCTCCTTTTTTGCGTCGTTTTTGTGCGGGGGCGGATGCGAAACAATTTGCCATCAGGGATAAAGAGTGATAAAATATAAAGGGTATTTTTGGCATTTATGACAGTCGGAGAGTGTAACGTGAACCGGGAAAAAAGGAAAAAAACGCTTAAAAAGGTGGGAAAGGGCAAAGCATCTTTGTCGGTAAAACTGCGTAACGTAGTTGCCGGCATTGTTTTCGTGCTGATCCTTACGGTAATTACGTCCCTTTACGTGGTAACGCGGAAGGAGCGGATGGATTACACAAAGCGCGAGGCGGAGAGTCTGCTGAGCGGTGTTTCCGACAGTATCTTCTATCAGCTTGAAAGCTATAAGGAATTGTCCAGACTGATCATGATGGAAGACTCCCTTGCCCAGTTTCTCCGTGCCGAAAAGGAGGAAGTGACCACCGGAATGATCAACAACGCCAGATATGACATCATGCGGATCCTGAACGTAACGGAGAACGTGGATACCGTTTTTGTGGTCAGGGAGGATGACCAGTATCTGACCACGGCCCTGGCGACGAACCAGAGTTCCTACCGCCTTGACTTTTCGAGAATGGCGGAGGAAGAGTGGCGCGAGCCCATCTTAAAGGGGCGCGGCAATGCTTCCATATCCGTAAATGCCAATAAGGCCCTCTACAAGACCAACGGAAAGCCCCTCATTACCATCAACCGCGCCGTATATGACCTTTTGCGCCAAAAGAGGACGGGCATTATGCTCATGAACGTGTCTGATAAGCTCCTTGAGCGCCTGGTGCTGGAAAATGCCAGGGGAAAAGACCTTTGCATTCTAAGCACGGACGGAACCTATCTTTCGGGAAATGAAGCGCTGCTTCGCTATCTGGATCAGGATTTTACGGGGGTGGAGACCGTTCACAAGACCGTTCGCATGGGGGACGAACCGGTGATCATTTCCGGCTGCGGCGTGGAAGGCACTCCCATTGTCATCCTTTGCGCTTCGGGACTTGGAGGGAAGGCACTTCCCCTGGGCGTTGGATATGCACTGCTTCTGCTTTTTGGCGTGTTTACCATATCCCTTTTTGTGGGAGGCACCTTTATTACCAGGCAGATCACGACGCCCGTGTTTCGCCTGACAAGTGCCATGGAGGAAAACCGTCAGCAAGGAAAGCTGGAGAAGATCAACGTAAAACTTCCGAAGAATGAGCTGGGCATGTTGGAGGATGAGTACAACAACATGATCGAGCACGTAAACGACCTGATCAGGAGGCTGATCGAGAAGGAAAAGACCCTTCAGAATGCGGAGATGCGAGTCCTTCATGAGCAGATCAAGCCGCATTTTCTTTATAATTCCTTGGAGACCATCGGATGGATGGCCATGGATGCCGGGGCAGATAAAGTTCATGATGCCCTGGAGACCTTAGGGAGTTTTTATCGCAATTTCCTGAGTAAGGGAGACCGGGAGGTAACCTTAAGGCGGGAAATCAGCATTGTGCAGGATTATCTGTCCCTGCAAAAGCTCCGCTACGGCGACATTATCAGTGATGAGTATGACGTTGCAAAGGACACGGAAAACTGTATCGTTCCGAAGCTGATCCTGCAGCCGCTCATCGAAAACAGCATTTATCACGGCATACGGTTAAAGGGTGAGGCGGGGACCATCCGAATAACCAGCTTCCTTGAGGGAGAGGTGCTTCACGTTATCGTCAGGGACACGGGCGTTGGCATGTCTCAGGAAAAGATCGACCAGATACTGAACTCCGACCAGTCAGAACCCGGCGAGGTACGGGGGGAGGCATCGGAAAGCTTTGGACTGTGGGGAACCATCGAGAGGATCCGCTGCTTTTGTGACAGCGACGACGTGGTAAAGATCCGGAGCGACGAGGGAGAATACACGGAGATAGAATTTATTTTCCCGCATGCGAAGAAAGAGAAGGGGATGAGAGAAAATGTACAGAGTGATGATCATAGATGATGAAACGTCAGCAAGAAAGCTGATGCGGGCGTCCATTAACTGGGAGAGTCTGGACATGGAGGTGGTTGGGGAAGCCGCCAGCGGCATTGAGGCCATCAACGTGATCGACGACATGAAGCCGGACATCGCCTTTGTGG
>ONSO01000142.1 GCA_900320485.1 uncultured Lachnospiraceae bacterium
TTGATCCCTCATAAGTTGCTTTTCCTTCTCACGAAGTTCAAGCAGATCCTTGGAATACACCCATTTTCTTCGTCCCAAAGGATCCATGTAGGAATATGCATAACGCTCATCCTGTGCTCTCCAAGACTCTCCGGTTCGAAGAGTTCTGCCCCTCGGATCTTTTCTTGATCGTGCCATGTTCACACTCCTTTCTCATTTGGAGGGAACCTGGCATCAACTCGTAATGACACAACTTTTTCGTCTAATTCATTATTACTTATCATGATGTTAAAAGTCAATACCTTATTTAACCGATTCCCCTAAAACCTGACAAATCTCATTCTTTGAACGACTCAATGTGCTCCCTAAAGATGTCATAATTTATGAGCACTACCCTGTCTACCTTGTAATATGCCCCGCATTCCCGGGCAAGCTCTTCTATCTTATCCTGCCCCATTGAAAACACGTTCATCGCATCCTTTAACCTTAAGAACTCCGGCTTAGCATTTCTCATCCTTTTGTACGACATTCTTTTCTTCCTCCCCTGAATTGGTATTTTCTTTCCAAATAATTTACTGTCTGCGCAAAAACGGTCTTTTTGAATTCACTCATTTTCATCCGCAACGCTTCTGGAGACATGGACAATTCTTCCGCAAGCTTCTCCGTCTTTCTGCCGTAAACGAGATATTTTTCAAAGCTGACAGCCTCATCCGGCGGAAGGTACCTGAACATTTTCCTGAAGATCCCAATGTCTTCCTTCATGTCCTTGATCATTTTTACTTCACTGGCGTATTCCCTGGCAATCTCCTCATCCAGTTCCTTCTCAAGCTCGGCCAGGTCACATTCCTTGACGGCATTTTCTATGGTCACGTTGCTGATCGCCGTTTTCGCCGTCGGATCACTGATCTTGGAGGTTTGTACCCTCACGCCTAGTTCATCCCTTGCGCTTTGCCACTTATAATCCCGCTCTTCCCGGATGACAATGTTCAGGCATTCCTCACAGCCCAGAAGCAACTCTTCAAAGCTGGGATAATATTTGATTATAATGTTCACCCTCGCCTCAATGTTTGCATCCGCGTATTCACTTACTATGTCTTTATTCGCCATGGCATCCTCCCATTGCTTAGCATAATCAAATTCGGGTCATCTTTTCCTTAACATGACTTAATCATACTATCCCAGTGATTAGATTACCCTACCCCATCCGTGATATTTCCATCACATTTTGTGATATCTCATTTTTGCATCAAGTCTGGCCAATGCCGTGAGCTGTTTTAAAGCCGTTTCCCGAAGCGACGGATCATTAATTCGACTGGCAAGCTGCTCAATCATAAAGACCCATTCATCGTCCTCGTCTTCGGGTTTTCCCCAAATCAGATATGACGGCGTTGTGTCAAGCTTTTCCGCCAGCAGGGACACGATTTCCGTCGGCACGTCTCTTAAATCATTCTCATAATTAGAAAGCGTATTCTGTTTTACCATAAGAAGTTCCGCGAGCCTCTCCTGTGAATACCCTAATTCTTTTCTCTTGCTTCTGATTCTTTCTCCCATCGTCTCGTTTGTTACAAATCTTTCCATTTTTTCATCCTTCCCGGAGTTGAAACGATAAGGACCAAAATCCACGCACAAAAAAGCCTGCGAAACGCAGACCAACCGAAAGACATATACATGTCTTTTCCAATTGATCCAAATCGTTTCGCAGACTCCTAACACCATTGTTTCCAGTTCCATGCGAACTATTGACGGTCGGGGCGGCTCTGGAGGTTTCTGGATTCCACCCATCCCGGGAATCCTGCCTGATCTGCCAGCTTGTCCGCCGTCTCACCATATTCAATTGTCTTTGATTCTACTACGCAGAGCCTGCCGCAGCCCTGCTTTTCATCTTTACGGGCCATACGTTTTCGTGTTCGCTTGGTTCATCCTCGTATATGATGACCCTCTTGTCTTTCACGATTGCCACAACGTAGGCCCCACATTTTTCACACTGAAAGGAAGTCTTTCCTTCCTCCATGTTAAATCTGTGCTTCCCGCACACGGGACAGCTAATTCGAAATTCTCTCTTTCTAATTTCCCTTGTTTGATTATTTCTTTCGTTCAATTACTTTCACTCCAATGAATGTCCTTAGAATTTGATAAGTTGGTTGTTGACCTCCACCGCCCGGGAAAATAGGCGGGAAGGATGCTGCTTCCTGGGGCTTTCCAGTTCCGTCGCGCCGAAGGTCCGCGCGGGAAGTCCCTCCTTCTTTGCTGATCCTTGTAAAAATGCGACCGGAGCTATCTTCGCTCCACGAACCACATGTTGTTGTCCTCGTAAAACAGATGACTCTCCCTGCCCGCTATGACGCAGGTATACCTGATTCCCACTCCTCCCGCCCGAAGGCTGGCTGCACGGCATACGTCCTTAACCCTCTGAATCTCGTACTCGGTGCCGTCGGTCCATATGATGCTGATCGGGGTGAGTTTTCCTTCGGGAGAAAACTTTGCCTTAACTTCCACGTAAACCTTTGCAGATGCCATTTTTCTTCCTCCCTTAAAGAACCGTGATCGTCCTCGGAAATGCCGGCATCCTGGTTATGTAACCCTTTCTTTCCAATGACTTCAGGTGCGCAAATACGGAGGACGGCGACGCAAGGCCGACGCTTGCGCCGAGTTCCCTTACCGTCGGCGCAAAGCCGTGTTCTCCCTGATACCTGATGATTTCCTCAATCACCGACTGTTCCCTGTCAGTCATTCTTTCCCTGTCCATTAAGCCAATGCCCTTTTCCTTCATTCTCCTGATTCCTCCCTTACCCAAAATATCCGTGCGGATGCACCGTGTGTTCTTCCCTTGCGTTTAAGCGGGACAAGGGCTTGTCGCAGTGCATGAGGCCCCTTTGCACCGCAAAGAACCCGAAGCGCCGTCGCACCTCATCTATGGCTGCATCCATCTTCATCTGCTTTTCCCTGCGTTCCACGCTCGAGAAAAGATCCAGCTGTTCCCAGTAATTGTCGTTCACGAGGTCTGCCCCGCGGATCCCGACGCTCCTGATTGGCCTGCTCCAGTCGTAGCTTTCCAAAAAGATCCTGTAGGCTTCCTCCGCGATCTCTCCCGTCACGTTCGTCGCGTGATCAATCTTGTGCTGCCTGGTAAAACAAAGCAGCTCGTTGTCCCTGACGCTGATCTCCACCACGCGACACCGAAAACCGTTTTCGCGAAGCCTTCTTCCTACGCTCTCCGCCAAAAGGTACAGGATTATTTTCACGTCAAGGTTGGTTTCGAGATCCCTTGGCGTCGTCGTGCTGTTTCCGATGGACTTAATCGGCGCGTGCACGTTCTCGGCCTTCACCGGTGAATCGTCCCACCCGTTTGCAAACGTCCAAAGGATGGTTCCCATCTTCCCCAGATGGGACCGTAGCAAGTCTTCTGGCGCGTTTGCCAGGTCTCCTATCGTCAGGATTCCAAGTTTAAACAGTTTTGCCGTCGTGCTCCTTCCTACGTACAGAAGGTCAGACGCAGGAAGCGGCCAGGCTTTTTCCTTATACTCCCATTCCCGCATTCCCGTGATCGCGTCAGGCTTCTTGTAGTCGGATCCCAGCTTTGCCAGGATCTTGTTAAAGGAAACCCCGATGCTTACCGTGATGCCAAGCTCCCTCTTGATTCGGTCGCTGATCTCTTTTGCAATCGTCATGCCGTCTCCCTTTACGGAAGCACTTGCGGTTACGTCCAGCCAAGACTCATCGATCCCAAACGGCTCCACGAGGTCCGTGTATTCGGAATAGATCTCCGACGCCATCCTTGAAAAGCGAAGGTACAGGTCCATCCTTGGCGGCAGGAAGATTACGTCGGGACACGCCTGCCTTGCCTGCCACAGCGCCATTCCCGTCTTCACGCCCTTCCTCTTTGCTTCATAAGAAGCCGTGAGGACGATGCCGTGCCTGGCCTCAGGATCCCCGCCGACTGCAACGGGCTTACCGCGAAGCTCCGGGTGATGAAGGAGCTCCACGGAGGCATAGAAACAGTTGCAGTCGGAATGCAATATCGTCCTGCCCATCGTCTCTCCCTCCCTTCAGTTTCCTGGTCCGTTTTTGTCTGTCCGTCTTATCTGCGTCCTGTTCACAGCCCAAATATAATTCAAAATCGTTTTGCTGTCAAGGCTACTATTGTTCCCATTTTTCAAATCTGTTACGATTTCTGTTGTCATTTACGGATAAAGGTGTTATAGTTACCATATGGAAACGTGATACCATGAGCATCGCCCTAGGGCAGAAAAGAGGAAGCATGAAACCAATCGGAGAAGTGATTGCGACTTACAGAAAAAAGAAAAAAATATCCCAGGCAGAGCTAACCGTCCTGCTGGAGAAATACGGCGTTCACATCCAGCACGCCGCCGTAAGTGCCTGGGAAAAGGGAAAAAGCTCCCCGCACGCGGACGCGTTCCTTGCCCTGTGCGAGATATTGGAAATCCATGACGTCTACAAGGAATTCATAGGAGAAAACCCGTCCGATCCCTTGCGTAACCTAAACGAGCTGGGAATTCAAAAGGTTCTTGAATACGCAAAACTTTTGGAGCTGTCGGACGATTACAAAAAGGCCGAAACAAAGATTCTGCCCTTTAAGCCGCGCGTCATGAAAATTGCCCTCACTTCCACTTCCGCAGGTACCGGCAACTTCCTTGACGAAGAGAATTTTGAGGAAGTCGAAATCTACGATCCCGTTCCTGACAAGGCGAGCTTTGGCGTTTACCTTGACGGTGACAGCATGGAACCCCGCTTTGCAAACGGATCCCTGGTGTGGATTGAAAAGACTGAAGTAATGGAAAACGGCGAGATCGGTCTCTTCTTTCTTGACGGCATGACCTACTTTAAGAAGCTGGTCAAAAAGAAGACGGGTGCCTTTCTTGTGTCCCTCAATGCGAAGTACAAGCCGATTCCGATCAGTGAGTTCAGCACTTTCAAAGTTTTTGGGCGTCTTTCATATTGAGGGAAGATTATTGGACATGCCCGAGTGCATAATTAGGGTGTACGGCGAAGGGCCCCGGGCTCAGGCACCAGATCAAATTATGCAAAAGGGGTGATAACAATGAAGGAAATGAATTATTCAAGCGAAGTTTACGAACTAAGGAAGGAACGCGGGGTCAGTCAGAGCCGCATGGCCGAAGAACTCGAGATCAGCCGAAGGGCACTCAGCAAGATAGAAAACAGTGAGCAGAACCTTTCCCTCGGCATGGCATACCGCATCTCGGCGTATTTGGGTAAGATGGTTTACGATGTGTTTCCCGTCACCGACTTTGAACCTCATTCTTTCAGTGCCGCCACTCCGGACAAGGAAAGGAGTCCACAACTAATGGATAATCAAAGAGAAATCGTATTGGGACACTATTTAGACTTCATGCGTCATCTGGACCGCATGGAAAACAAGTTCTTATCAATCGGCGTTAATGTTTCCGAAGATGCAACTGACGGTACCGACACGGTCGGCCGGGACTGTATTGACGCAATGAACGAATTCGGCGCAGTGCTGTACAGCCTCTACAGGATAGACGTTAACGGCGAAGGCTTTTATGACGTCGTAGGCGCATATTCAAACGGTAAATGCGACAAAAAGGACGCAATCGAACAACTGGCGGCATACGGAAAATGACCATCGCCAGGTGACTGACGAGAGGTGAAGGGATGGATTATCAGACGATAGCCGTGGATTTTGACGGTACCCTGTGCTTCAGCAAATGGCCGGAGCTAGGGGAGCCCAACGTGCCCTTAATTGAGTACCTGAGATCTTGGAAGGAACGGGGCAACAAACTCATCCTTTGGACTTGCCGCGCGGGCGAGGCATTGGAAAAGGCGGTTGAATGGTGCCGGGACCATCAGCTGGAATTCGATGCCGTCAACGACAACCTTCCGGAGGTCATTGAGATGTATGGGAATAACTCAAGGAAAATCTCCTGCGATTACTACATCGACGACAGGGCAAAGCTCCCTGATGCCATCATCCCCGACAAAGTCTTTATTTCGTAACGGGCCAATTAAAAAGGATCGCGCATTTCTCTCCTTTAACGCGATCCCTTCATCTAACATACATGTGAACTTGCCGAGAGGCAGCCAGCATTTCCGTCTGGCTGCCTCTTGGCATTTTAGTACCCGCACACCGAATCGAACGGTGATCATGAGGGTAGAAGCCCCATGCTCTCTCCTTTAAGCTATGCGGGCATAGCAGGCGCTGGAAGGGTCGAACTTCTATCCCCGGAGTCAGAGTCCGGTGCACTCACCGTTATGCGAAGCGCCTGTAATATCGTGACTGAGATTCCACGCGCACGGATCAAAGATCCGGGCTATGCTCAGAATGGACGGGTCGTAGCCGCCAGGTTTTTCCGTTAGCCTATCACGACATAAGATCCCGGGGCGAATCGAACGCCCACCTGCTGGGTTGCAGCCAGCCGCCTTAGCCTTTTGACTACGGGATCAGATATTCAGCAGGCACTGCCAGGATCGAACTGGCATCCCCGGAGTCAAGGTCCGGTGCACTCACCATTGTGCTAAGCGCCAACAGTTGTAATGGAGAGAATCGAACTCTCATTACCCGCGTATCAGACGGGCTTCCTGCCATTGAAAGACATTACAGCGCGGTTCCCGGGACTCGAACCCAGACATCCCTCAAAGGGATTACTCGCAGTTTAGCGAACTGCCTCCTTACCAGTTAGGATTAAAACCGCAGATGTGACCGAAGGGAATCGAACCCTCATGAGCGGATCCACAATCCGCCGTTCTGCCATTAAACTACAGCCACAGCGTCTGCAGGAGGACTTGAACCTCCACGCCGCATTCGCAACTACTCCCCGCCTTCCAAACGGGTGCCTTACCAATTAGGCTTATACAGACATATTATTCTATAACGCCGCCTGAGAGACTCGAACTCCCAAATCGTAACGATCACCCGTGTTCGGGACGGGCGGGCTACCATTACCCCAAGACGGCATTTTTCTACGCTGAAGGAGGGATTCGAACCCTCGGATCCGTGCGGACCTCCGGTTTTCAAGACCGGCGCGTTAGGCCTCTCTGCCACCCCAGCATCACCAAATAAAAAGACCTTTTCAGATCATGAAATCCGAAAAGGTCATCCAATGCAGACATATTGCATATGATTATGACATTAACTCTCCCGATTTCATGCGCACTCTAACACTAAAGTTAAATGCCTTCATCTCTTTCTCTCCTCTTCTGAACGCCTTCGCGTTCCGTCTGATAATACAATATCATCTTTCCTAAGTGTTGTCATTCTACTTGTCGTAGCAATAGGGACATCCGGACTCGAACCGGAAACCGGTCGTGTATAAGACGACAGCTCTGCCAATTGCACTATGTCCCAATAGTACGCCTGGTGGGATTCGAACCCACGGTATACGGGTTAAAGGCCCGCTGCCATAACCTCTTGGCTACAGACGCAAACAAATTATTTAATCATTCGTTTGCGTTTTCGCCTAACCATTTCCTGCATCATTGTTTTTTTCTCCTCTTCTATTACGATGTTAATAGCACAGGCAGGACTTGAACCTGTAAAAATCGCATTTTGAGTGCGCTGCGTCTGCCAATTGCGCCACTGTGCCGTACTCGCGATGGGATTCGAACCCACACTGTACCGGTTCTTAGCCGACTCCCTCTGCCAGGTTGGGGTACGCGAGCGTACTCACGACGGGATTCGAACCCGTACTGTCACAGTTCTGAGCCGTGTCCCTCTGCCAGGTTGGGGTACGTGAGCATGCCACGGAAAGGCATAACCTTCCCGTTGATACCCCCGGTGAGATTCGAACCCACACTTTCAGCGTCTTAAGCGCCGTGCCTCTGCCAAATTGGGCCACGAGGGCATACATAGTTTGCGTTATTCATTTGAAGTCGTAATCGTAGTCGCAACATGTGTCTTCCCTCCGTGTTTGATTTATTTTCCGATTGCAGAAACGGGAGTCGAACCCGTTATTTCCGGCTTATGAGACCGGCAGTGATAATCCGTTTCACTCTTCTGCAGAGCCAGACCAGGGACTCGAACCCTGAACCTTCTGCTTACAAGGCAGTAGCGCTGCCAATTGCGCCAGCCTGGCGTTAAAGCGTCTTCCCTGGGAATCGAACCCAGATACCAAGATTAACAGTCTCGTGTCCTACCCTTGAACGAGGAAGGCTAGTTGAAGTCATTGGGGCCCGATGTTATTGTAAATCAGATGGCTGCCATTACCCCGACTTCAGAGCAAACAACGAGAATCGAACTCGCATCTCATCCTTGGCAAGGACGCATACTAACCATTGTACCATGTCTGCATAGTCTGCATAAGCGATTTCGGAGGGAATCGAACCCTCATCCTTCGGGAGACAACCGAGAATACTAGCCATTATACTACGAAACCAAAGTGCGTGATCAGGGGATCGAACCCTGGACCTTCGGATTAAGAGTCCGCTGCTCTGCCAGCTGAGCTAATCACGCAAATAATACTTAAGTGGGAGGGGAAGGACTTGAACCTTCAGAAGCCTAAGCCACCTGATTTACAGTCAGGACCGCTGCCAGTTACGGGTTACCCGCCCAAAGTTGCAGAGACGGGATTTGAACCCGCGTAACAGGCCTTATGAGGGCCGGCTGGAGCCTCTCCAGTCCACTCTGCTATATAAACCGGAATGACAGGACTCGAACCTGCGACCTCGTGATCCCAAATCACGCATGCTCGCCAAACTGCACCACATTCCGATGTTTTTGCTTTTTACATTCTTAATTTTTCAAGGATCTTATTTCTTTGTTCGCGGGATCAGGGGAAGCGCCAACTTTCTGATCCCTGTTTTATTGTGTTTTAATTGTTTTCCCTTTCGGGAAGTACTTCGTGCCGGGTTCGAACCGAGCATCTCAGGCTTGAGGGGCCTGCGGCGTAGCCAATTTGCCTAACGAAGCATGAGTAGCACCTGCGAGAATTGAACTCGTCTTTTCCAGCTTGAAGGGCTGGCGTCCTAGCCTTTAGACCAAGGTGCCAAATGGGTGGTACCGGTACCGACCCGCTCTCTGCAGTGTTTCAAACTGCCGCTTTCACCATGTAAGCTAACCACCCGTCGTTCGTAAAAGTGGTCGCTTGTAAATCGTTCATGCATAGCTGGGAATCTTTGATTCCCTGCGCGTGTTCTTCCCATTGCGTTTACCTTTCCTTTCAAAATTTCCCAACAAAAAAGGGAATCATCTTTGGTTTTCGCCTCAGACAATTCCCTGGTTTTTCCGCATTCATAAAATGGCCCGTTCATCCGCCGTTTCTGCACCTGGGTTGCCTGATCGTGGCATAATATTTTTCATCAAATTTCGTTATGAGATTATAATCGGGGCACTCTATGCCCATGTTTTCGGTAAACAAGCCTAAATTTGCGCGCAGGGAATCAAAGCTCATCGGCAGTGAGCTTAGCTGATCCATATGCTGCTTGTAAAGTCTTGTCGTCTGCATC
>ONSO01000145.1 GCA_900320485.1 uncultured Lachnospiraceae bacterium
CGGTAGATTTTACAAACAGGCCCAGAAAGATTTTGACAAAGATGGCAACGCCCACAATGATCAGGGAGATGGCGGAATAATCGGCAGGTTCTGGGCGCAGTATCTTTTTCACGGACTCAATAAAGGAGGTGACGCCCGCATAGAGCACAATGCAGGAAATCACAAGGGCGCTTAAGTATTCGATCCGCCCGTAGCCGAAGGGATGCTTTTTGTCTGCTTCTTTTCCGGCCAGCTTCGTTCCGATGATGGTAATGAGGGAACTGGCGGCGTCGGATAAATTATTTACCGCATCCAATACTATGGCGATGGAGTGGCTTAGGAGACCGACCACGGCCTTAAATGCGGCCAGAAATATATTGGCTAAAATGCCGATAATGCTGGTTCGTATGATGATTTTCTCCCTCTGCTGTTCATTCTTTGACGTGTCAAGTGTCATTACGCAGTTCCTCCCACGTGACGTGTTCTTGGTTTCCGGATGACTAAATAAGCTTATGTAATAGCCGATAGAGTTCCGCAGCTTCCTCCGGTTTTAGCGAGTTCATGACCGAGGCGACTTTCTGAGGCACGTCCTTGCATTTTTCCTTCAGCGCATCGCCTTTTTCCGTAATGCGGATCAGGGTAACGCGCTCGTCCTTATCGGAGCGGGCTCTTGTTACGTAGCCTTCCTTTTCCAGCTTCTTAAGCAATGGCGTCAGCGTTCCTGCATCCAGGGACAGTGTCTGGCCCAGTTCCCCAACGGTTACCTCCTCGCGCTCCCAAAGTACCATGAATACGATGTACTGGGTATAGGTCAATCCCAAAGGCTTTAGCTCAGGCGTATAGGCATTCACAATCTTGCGCGCACAGGCGTACAGAGGAAAGCAGAGCTGATTTTGTAATTTCAATTGTTCATAAGGTTGCGACATAATTTCTCCTTTATGGTTAAGGCGTGGAAGATGTTCTCCTCCACGCCCTATATTATAGCGACATTTCATGCGATTTGCAACTTTCCTTTAACGTGGCTGCCTGAGAAGGCAGATACGGTTCTGCATTATTACAGTAAGCTGGCTACGCACTTTGCAACTTCTTCCATCTTGGCGGTGGGCTCAAAACGGGCCACTACGTTGCCGCTTCTGTCTACGATGAACTTCGTGAAGTTCCACTTAATGTTAGGATTTTCCTTAAAGTTCTTGTCGATCTTGGAAAGCATGGCGTTCATGGCGAAAGCAGTGGGGCCCTTGCCAAAGCCTTCAAATCCTTTTTGCGATTTCAGGTAAGTGAAGAGGGGAATGGCATTCTCGCCATTGACGTCGGCCTTCTTCATCTGCGGGAACCGGGTGTGATACTTCAGCGTGCAGAACTCATGGATCTCATCATCCGTGCCGGGGGTCTGGCCTGCAAACTGGTTGCAGGGAACGTCAACGATCTCAAAACCCTGGTCATGATATTTTTCATACATTTCCTCGAGATCCTTGTAATGCGGCGTAAAACCACATCCCGTAGCAGTATTTACAACTAAAACAACCTTACCTTCAAAATCCTTCATGGAGATCACGTCTCCGTTGGCAGCAGTTACGCTCTGATCATAAAATCCCATGCTTTTTTCCTCCTTACACTTGTGACGGCTTCAGTTTTATTATTACAAATTTTTAGAGTCTGATGCTTTGTTAACTTGTTGCATTTCTTTCATTTGATTAAACTATATTTTATCAAATATAAAATGTCAAGTACTTTTTGCTTTTTGAAAGAGGTTTTTTGGGGGAAAGTGTTTTTTTTGAAAGAGTTCTTCTTTCCTTTTGAAAGAGTTCTTCTTTTTTTTGAAAGAGGGGAAAGGATAATTTTGTCTCGAAACAACTGGATTGATGGTTGCGTTTTTGGGAAAAATCATATATACTAAAGATATGTAAGGCATTGGAAGTGATCAGATTTGGGAGATCAGGCGAATGCCTGGCGGTTCGATGCCGACAACTTCCATTTCATGCATACCTGAGGCAGCTTTCTAAGACTAAGACTGACTTCCTCTAACTGCATGGAAGGTCTACGGGTGCCTAGAGTCCCGTCAATCATAAGGTAGAATGACTAAAGCCACTTGAGTGGTTAAAAAGTGGGGCGTTGTTATGAGCCGGTTCAAGCTTAAGAACGGCTTAGGGTGGTAACCTCTTAGTCAGAAAACACCAGAGAGTGTCCATTCCCCTCGGGGAATGGACACTCTCTTCTCTTATAAGGGAGAAAATACCTTCTTTACCGGGGAGGATTCAGCCTCCGACAGGGACTTTAAGCTTTTGCCAGGAAACTGTTCTGCCTTTTTTGGGAAATTTTTGGCTTGGTGAATGTTTTTTATTGGTTAGGGGAGCGGAAAAGCTGTCTTTAGAAGCCGATTTGCAAGAAATTACCGCACAAACTAAAAAAGGTGATGGAAAGACGGTAAAGAAAAAAAGGCGAAGACATATTATTACCGTCTGTGTATGCTAGTATGTCATTATGACGGTAATAAAGACTCCATTTTTACGAGATAACAAGAGGATTCAATCAAAAAGAAGCGTGAAAAACCGGAAAATGAGGGAAAATCTACCGCCAAATTAGTCAAAAAGAAAAAAAGACGGTAATAGTTAGGGATTGAGACTAGGGATGTTACCGCAAACATGGAGAAATCAGCTGATTATGCGGTAAAATTAAAAAAAACAAGACATAAACACGGAAACAACAAGGCAGAAACAAGAATAAACAAGTTAGGATTAAGAAACAACAAGGCAGAAACAAGAATAAACAAGCTAGGATTAAGAAACAACAAGGCAGAAACAAGAATAAACAAGTCAGGATTAAAAAGCACAAGGCAGAAACAAGAATAAACAAGTCAGGATTAAAAAGCAACAAGGCAGAAACAAGAATAAACAAGTCAGGATTAAGAAGCATTAAGGCAGAAACAAGAATAAACAAGTCAGGATTAAGAAGCATTAAGTCAGAAGCAAAATACAACAAGGTAAGAAGTAAGAATTAACAAGATAGAAGTGATTTTGGCAGGGGAAGCGTAAGGTGGAAGAGCGAAGGTGTAAGAGATGTCTGCTCAGGGAGCTGGCCGGGCAGAGAAAAGAATATGAGACCGTTCAGCGTTACGTTGAGGATTTAGCACCGGAAAAGAGAGCAGCTCAGGCAACCCGTGAAACGCGGCTGAGGAAATGTAAGGCTTGCGAAAAGCTTCTGGATGGCATGTGCAGGGCTTGCGGATGCTATGTGGAGTTGCGGGCTGCCATAAAGGAGCAGGAGTGCCCGGACGAGCGTTGGTAACGGCGGTACCAAAGAGAAAAAAGGGAAAAGAACAAAAGAGCTAAAGAGAAAAGGGGAAGTGCCTTGAAAATTGGCACTTCCCCTTTGAAGTTTGTTTTTAGCAAAGCGTGCCCTGCGGCACGTCCTTCGCTACGCTCAGGATCGCAAGCAAAGCTTGCGACTAGCCCAAGGTATCTTCCCACGCTGTCCGAAGGCATCTCCCCGCAAGCGGGTCCCCCCTTCGGACTTAAAGGCGCGTGGGCCCCTCCTTTGATGGCGTGCCCTGCGGCACGTCCTTCGCTACGCTCAGGATCGCAAGCAGAGCTTGCGACTAGCCCATAATAACTTCGACGGTTACGTCGGACTTGCCGGATTCGTAGGGGATCACGGAGGTGCCGACAAGTTCCTTGCCGTCAACGATGATCTTGGTCACGCCCTTCTGAACGCCATTAGGGTTCTTTACGGATACGTGGTAGTTTACGCCGCGGTAGGTTCTGGTCAGGTCGAAGTCACCAAATCCGGAGGGCACGCAGGGATTGATCTGCAGGCCGTGGTGGGTAGGATATACGCCCAGAATGTACTGGGATACGTTAACGAAGGTCCATGCGGCGGTACCGGTCAGCCAGCTGTTCTTAGCTTCGCCGTGTCTCGGTGCGTCGGCGCCGGCCACCATCTGGGAGTATACGTAGGGTTCGGTGCGATGGATCTCACTGATGTCCTCAATGTAAGCGGGACAGGTCTTCTTATAAATCTCGAAAGCACGGTCGCCTCTGCCGATGACGGTTTCGGCGATGGAAACCCAGGGATTGTTGTGGCAGAAGATTCCGGCATTCTCCTTGTATCCGGGCGGATAGGAGGAAACCTCACCAAGCTCTAAGTGATACTTGGTATATGCGGGCTGCAGGATCATTACGCCGTACTTGGTGTCCAGCTTTTCCTTTACGGAATTCAGAGCCTTTTCTGCAAGGCCTTCCTTTACGCCAACGCCAGCCAGTACGCAGAAGCCCTGGGGCTCGATGTAGATTTGGCCTTCCTCACATTCCTTGGAACCAACCTTATGGCTGAAGGCGTCGTAAGCGCGAACGAACCATTCGCCGTCCCAGCCGTCCTTCAGGATGGCTGCGTACATCTTGTCAACCTCTGCACGTGCTCTTGCAGCCTCGGCGTCATCGCCCTTGAGTTCACAGAGCTGTGCATATTCTTCACCATACTTTACAAACATGCCGGCGATGAATACGGACTCTGCAACGGGTCCTTCGCTGGGACCGAAGGTCTGGAAGGACTCACCGGGATGCTCGGAGAAGCAGTTCAGGTTCAGGCAGTCATTCCAGTCTGCGCGGCCAATGAGGGGCAGATCATGAGGACCCTTGTGGTTTACAATGTAATCAAAGGATCTCTTTAAGTGGTTCATGAGAGGAGTAGCCTTACTCTCGTCATTGTCAAAAGGAGTCAGGTGATCCAGAATGGACAGGTCGCCGGTCTCGCGTACGTATGCGCTGGTACCTGCGATGAGCCACAAGGGATCGTCGTTAAATCCGCTTCCGATGTCGGAGTTGCCCTTCTTGGTCAGAGGCTGATACTGATGGTATGCGCTGCCGTCCTCAAACTGGGTGGAAGCGATGTCGATGATACGCTCCCTTGCGCGGTCGGGGATCAGGTGAACGAAGCCAAGCAGATCCTGACAGGAATCTCTAAAGCCCATGCCGCGGCCGATGCCGGACTCATAATAGGATGCGGAACGGGACATGTTAAAGGTAACCATGCACTGATACTGGTTCCAGATATTAACCATGCGGTTAACCTTCTCGTCCTTGGAAGATACCTGATACTTGGAGAGGAGCTTAGCCCAGTAAGCATGCAGCTCGTCCAAAGCTTTCTTTACGTCAGCGGTGGTTGCATAGCGGGCCAGCATCTCGTGAGCGCGCTTCTTATTGATCACCTGCATTGCGGCGTCAGCCCACTTTTCTTCCTGAGGGTTCTCGATATAGCCGAGAACGTATACAAAATCTTTGCTCTCGCCGGGTGCCAGTTCTACGTTGATCTGCTGGCAGGCGATGGGAGACCATCCGCTGGCCATGGAATTGGTGCACTGACCCTTTTCCACAACCTCGGGATTGGATGCGCTTCTGTAAGCACCAAGGAAATCGTCACGGCTGGTGTCAAAGCCGGCGATCTCGGCATTTACGGAATAAACGGCATAATGATTTCTTCTCTCTCTGTACTCGGTCTTATGATAAATGGTGGAGCCTTCCACCTCCATCTCGCCGCAGGAGAGGAGTCTCTGGAAGTTCTTCATGTCATCATCGGCATTCCAGAGACACCATTCCACGTAGGAGAAGACCTTAACGGATTTCTTCTCATTGCTTTCATTGGTCAGGGTCAGCTGGGTCACTTCACAGTTGTCATTCATGGGAACAAATGCAAGGGCGGATGCCTTCAGGCCATTCTTCTTGCCGGTGAAACGGCTGTAGCCGATGCCGTGACGGCACTCATATTCATCCAACTGCGTCTGGGTAGGCTGCCAGCCGGGATTCCATACGGTCTCACCGTCCTTGATATAGAAATATTTACCGCCCATGTCCGTAGGCACGTTGTTGTAACGATACCTGGTCAGACGAAGCAGCTTTGCGTCTTTGTAGAAGGTGTAGCCTCCCTGCGTGTTGGAGATCAGGGAGAAGAACTCATTGCATCCCAGATAGTTGATCCAGGGAAGCGGTGTTTTGGGAGTGGTAATGACGTATTCCTTGTTGGCGTCATCGAAATAACCGAATTTCATAGGTACTCTCCTTTACAATAGTATTTTGCATTTCTCGCCCCTAAAAAGGTCTGTATAGATTATAAAGGAAACAGTCAATTATTTCAAGTGGGGCAAAAGAAGTAGTTTATAAAAAGTTTAGAAAAGCTTTCTAAAGCTTATATTTACGCTGGGCCATTGGCGTGATAGAATAATCATGAACCCGAAAGGGAGAGGAATGGAAGGAATCGTACCGGAGAAGAACATGAACAAAACGGAATTTCTGGACCAGCTCAGGCAATCCCTGAACGGAAGAATGGAAGCTGAGCAGGTCGCGGACAATTTAAGATATTATGAAGACTACATAAACGGACAGCTGCAGCGCGGACGGACGGAAAGCGAGATCATGACAAGCCTTGGCTCTCCCCGTCTGATCGCCCGGACCATTGCTGACGCGACAAAGGCCGCGCAAAGATTGGATGAGGCCTCGCGGGAAGAGGAACCTGCCTTTGGCGGGCGCGGCGGACGCCGGCAGGAGGACGCCGACAGGCAGGACCGGGAGGATCAGGAGTGGAACGGCCAGGGATGGAATGAACGGGAGTGGGATGCTCAGGAATGGAACGGACGGCGCTGGCAGAGTGGCTTCTCCCTGCTTGGGAAGTTTCTTGCGATGCCCAGGTGGCTCCGCTACGTGGTAAGCTTTTTTGTATTGTTTCTGATAATAGTTTTTTATTTTGTAGAAGAGTGCCTTGAATTGGGGCCACATCTTCAACTCGATGCATTTGGTGTATTCTCCTGCTAGCT
>ONSO01000066.1 GCA_900320485.1 uncultured Lachnospiraceae bacterium
GATGCAATTATATACGAAACCAAAGGCAAATGTAAAGGAAAACCAACGCTTTTTTATTGAAAAAATATTTCGTTCATGCTATACTTTCTTTCGTTGCAAATAATTACCTACGTTAAGGAGATCAATGATGAAAGCAAAGAAACTTTTGATACTGCCCTTGTGCACGCTCCTTCTCATGACTGCATGTGCAAATCAGGCTAACGTAAGGGGAACCATTTCTTCCGTCGAAAAGGAGGAAACCTCCGCAAGCGTGGAAACCTCCGCAGAAGAAAAGGCCGCTGACGCCAGTAAGGCTTCCGAATCCGGTGAAACTTCTTCCGAGGTTGGACAGACCACTTCCGAATCCGGAGAAGCTTCTTCCGAGGCCGATGCGCCCGCCGTATCCTTTGGCCACAACGCCAACAACGTCTATGAGAATTCTTTCATCGGCATCGGCTGCAAGCTGGACGACGAATGGACGTTTCTGACGGATGACGAGATCCTGAAGATGAATAATTTTACGAAAGACCTGGTCGGCGACGAATACAAAAAATACCTGGAAAATTCCAACGTCCTGACGGACATGGTGGCACACTATTCCAACGGAGCCGACACCATCAACGTTCAGCTTGAAAAGTTGCCCCTGCCCTACTACACCATGACGGAAGAGTAGTACGTGGAAACCTCCAAGGACATGATCTCCGGCCCTCTTGCCAACATGGGCATGGAGAATATCACCGTTGAAAACGGAACCATAGAATTTATCGGCAAAGAGTATCCCTGCATCAACGTTTCCGCAACCTATCAGGGCACGCCCTGCTATGAGCTCATGGTCATCAAAAAATGTCCCGGTTACATGTCTTCCGTTGTCATTGCCACCTGGGAAACGAACACCACCAAGGATCTTTTAGCTAATTTTTACGCCCTGAACTAACGCGGCTTCACCGGAAAACCAACGCAACGCTTCCGACCAAAAGCTCGTCTCCCGGCTCCAGCTTCTTTCTCTCATAAGGCTGGAGCCGGTTTTTATTGCAAAAAGTTCCATTGGTGGAATTCTCATCCTCAAGATAATACTGATCCTGCTCCCTTAGGATCCTGGCGTGCATTCTGCTGACGGACGGATCATCGATAAAAAGATCTACTTTGTCCTTATATTTTCCGATGAGCAGATTTCCCACGTCAAGTTCGGAAGCCTTTCTGCCATCTGCATAATAGAGACGATGGATCTCCTCCTTTTTCTCAGGCTTTCTTTGAGAAATGAACGTGGTGCGTCCATATCCTTCATCATATTCGGTTTCTTCCGCCACGGCATAGCCGCTTACCATCCGCTGCATGGCCTCCTTGTACTCTTCCCGCTTTTCCTGCTCCTTGTTCTTTTTGTTTTTCTTATTTTCAAAAAGTCCCAGCAGGCGTTTAGGCGATGAAGGCTCCTCTTCCGGCTCCCGGCCGATTCGTTCCCATGCTGACTTTTTCACCGTTTTTTCTTTCTCCGGCTCAAAGGCGTCTCTTAAAGACCGCTCCGCCATTACGGTCTCTTCCTGCGTCTTGGCATCAGCGGCGGCACTATTATCCCGCGCCTGCTTTGTTGTCTTCTTTTCCAATACCTTTACGTCCTTGAAGATCTGCTCCTGAAGGTACGCCTCACCGTTTTTTTCCACCTGCTCGTACATTCTGTATACGCACTCCACCAGCTCCGAATCATCATAATCAATTTTTTCTATCAAAAAGGCCAGCAGTTTTAGAAACTGGTTTTCTCCCTGATAATATGGCACGTACACATAGGAAAAAACATTGCTTTCCAAATCCTGGAAAACGTGAAGCGGCTCAAATATCACGTTCTCTTCCTGAAGCAAAAAACGCTCCAGCTCCTTTTGAAGCTTGTAAAGGCTGTCCACAAAGTCCAAAAGCCATTCCCTGGACAAATTCCCTTTCTGATAAAACTGAACCAGGTTCTGTTTGGAAGTGATGTCGTAATATAAATAAGCCCCTCCATCCATATAACGAAGGCTGCAGGGAAGCAATCCCTTGATACCTCCCCGGTTAAGGATGCAGTACTGGTATCTTTTCTCCTCAGGCTTTTCTTCCAAAGCGATCCGGACGTAATTACTGTGTAAATTTCTCACGTATTCCGCGTTCATCCATTTTCCTCCGCACTCAGCCGTAGTTTTCTGCAAGTTCTCAAATAGGGTACCGGGTGGATCTGCATCCCGCCTCCCGTGGCCTTCGCCTTCCAGATCCGGTCTCCCATCCATAGCCATCCCTCACGTTTAATTTCTATCCAATTGCGTTCTTTTGACATTTTCGCCTCCCCCAACTGCCATGCATAGTATTTTTCCGTCAGGTTCTCACTCTTCCATTTCCTAAGCTCGCCGGAGACGTCCTCTTCCTTTTCACTATCGCTTTGGACCGCCTTAACGGCCAGCATGGTAAGATCCTGCTCCATCAAACAGCGGTCATACCAAAAAAGCAAGAAACAAATGACAAACACAATGGATCCGATCACCGTCGGTAAAAGCAAGGATGCTTCCACCGTAAAATATGCCTGAATGCTTTTTTGTTTTCTCATGTTTTTTCCTTCTTTCCTCATTTTTCCCGGCCTTTCAGCCGCATAAACAAATGGCCCCAAGACTTCCCAACCATAAAAACGGGAGATAAGGAAGCCTGGTATCCTTTTTTCCCTTTCGCAGCAACAATAGTACGGCAGAAAATGCCCCCATTATGACAAGGCTCATTCCAAAGGCAAAGATCACCCTGTTTAAGAGTAAAAAGAAATTCATCTGTAACAGCACGATCCCGTCCCCCGGCCCCGCCTCCTTCGTAAATCCCGCCACCGCCAGCATTAAGAGCCCGGGTACCGCTCCAAAGATCAGCTCCGGCCAGGAAGCCTTCCCTCCTGCCAATAAGATTGTTGCACTGATAAGGGCCGCCGCGCTCCCCACCCACAAAATCCAGACGGCCACCTCCCGGCGAAGGGCGTCCATCATGGCTAACGCCGCTAAATAACAGGTTCCGATAACGGATGCCAGCATGTTTTATTCCTCCTTTCCCTTTCCGCACCTGGAGCACGGCCGGTACTGCTCTGCCTCACTCCGGGTCACGGTCCTGACGGTTCTTTTCAGCCCCGGGCAGTCCCGCTTGTAATGGTAGCAATCCCCCTCGGGAGAGATCCAGACCTGCCCCGGCATGGCTCCCTTGGCGCAAACCCGGCACGCCCTGTAATGGCTCCCCTTTGCATTTAGCTCAGCAGAGACGCTTGCGCCCGGAACCTCTTTGGGGCTAAGCTTTAAGTGGCTGCAATTCACGTCCAAATGGTATACTTGCGCATTTTCCGCCAAATAAAAAATCCCCTGTTTTCCTTCCTCGAGAGGAAACCCCGTCCATGCCCGTCCAAGATAATAATTTCTAAGATAAAACGGGCGAAATCCCTGAACGGTCCACTTTGGCTCCACGGCGTAGGTGACCACAAATTCCATGGTGTCATCCTCTGATAAAAAAGCGCCTCCAAAATACTGCAGGCCGCTCGCGCCTCCCCGGATCGGTGCTTCCTCAAGCCACTCCCTGCCAAGCATCTTTTCCACCCGGCCCTTGACGTAACCGTAAGACAAAGCCAGATTTCCCAAGGTTTCCGGTATCGCGTCTGCCTTCAGCAGGGAAGAATTCTTCAGGGGAGCGCCGTAAACACAGGTCTCCCGTCCGATCTCCCAAAGTGCCGACTCTACCCGGGAGTGCAGTCGAAACATCTCCATGCTACTCCCAAGCGTAAGGAAAAAGAGAAGAAACAGCGGCAAGACCAGTGCGGCTTCCAGCGTCATGGACGCTTTGACAAATCGCGGAAAGAAGGTGCGCGGGGATGCCCCCTTTATGGAAAAAAACCGCATTACCTTATGGGAATTTGGGCCCTGGGCAGACCCTGAGAAGTTTATGAAAAGATTCTTGGAAGGAGCCAGTATTTTTCCTTTTTCACGTTTTTGTTTGGGATACGTCATCCACAAAGGGAGCATCTCCGCACACCTCCTTTCCACGTTTTAATAATGCTTGTCCTCACGAATTTCCAATTGGTATCCATAGCCGCTTCCAACGGATATGCTGGTTGCGATCCTGACATAGCAGGCATCCAGGCGGAAATTTTTATTTCCCGGCGTCAACCTAAGATTCCCCTCCACCAGGTTCATGACCCTCCCGTTTACGTCTGTTTCATTTGCCAGGGAGAGAAGGATTCTCAGATAATCCTGATAGCTCAAGCCTTTCTGCTCCCCTGCACCGATCATGGCGTCCCACGTTCCTTCCAAAATCCCGCTAAATCCATAGTGCCAGCTTCCCGCGTCCTTCATCAGCGGAACCTTGCCCTTCCTCATCAGGACCTTCAGGTCATAAACGCTTTCCACGTAAGCCCAGCCAAGAAGTATGGCCGTCTTAAACAGATCCTTTAGCTCCGGCTCTCCGATCAAAGCGCTGAGAGCCAGCGCCACCGCTTCCACCTCATCGCACTTCGTCTTGTCAGAGAACAGATAGGTGGCATTGGCTGCTTCACGCAGTGCCAGCAGACGGTTCAAAACGCTTCGCAGATTTGCTCCGTCATGATTATTCCCGGCCAGTACGTACTCAACCTCGTAATCCAGTACGCAGTTCTCCTTAGGCTCCAGATAATTTCCAAAATAAGACAGCAGATATTCATCGAACAACAGTGCCTCGCCTCTTTTTTGCAGAACGTTCTGCTCCGGCAGGACTATGGTCCCGTGATTTGTCCTTTTCTCCCTGGCGCGTTGATATGCAAGATCAGAGAAATCCATGGCTTTCCCGGACAGAGGACGATCTCCCAGGACCAGCCATAGAATACCCGTCTTTTTCGCATTTTCGATGCGGATGGTTGGATTCTCGAAGTTCAAGGTTTTCTTTGTCTCCTCCAGCTCTCTCCCCTGATAGGAGGCGATCTTCGCGTCCACGGCCTGTTTTTCCGCCTCCACGTCCCGTACGTCCAACTGATAATCCTCCACGGTCTTTAGCCAGTTAAACGTTTCCTGCAGGGCAACAACTCCATAGTCATCTTTGATGGCTTCCACCGCCTGTTTTCGAAACACGGCGCCATTCCAGTCCGTCAGCAGGGAAAAGTCCGTGATTGTAACGCCGTTTAACCGCATTCCCAGCAGATCCTTGCAGGATGAGCGGATGGCGATCGGCAATTTTTCCCTTCCAAAATCCAGGTTTTTATCCAGATACCATGCCAATCTCCCCTCCAAGTTGGTGCGTCCGACGGTCTTGCTGCCATAGGAGGAATCCAATGCGACCAGATTATATCTGTTAAAGAGCTCCCTGTGGTATTCCGCCATTACGTTATCCGTACAGGCATCCGCAATACAGGTCAGCTCCATCTGCATGGTATTCAGGCGGATCCCCTCGATCATGGCTAAACATAGCGTTACCAGTACCCCCAGCGTCATGGCCAGATAAACCGTCAGATACGCCGGCTTACTTCTCTCCCGGATCATACCTTGTCCGTCTGCTTTGTGATCTTACTGAAAATGGAGTTCACGATCTTTGTGATCTGCTCCTTAAATATGAGGACAAGTCCGACCAAAACCACAATAATGAGGATCACCTCAACCGTACCCATGCCTTCTTCCTCCTTCAAAAGATCCTTCCAATTTTTCAGTGCCATTTTTCATACCCTCTCTTTCTTTGTTTTTTTTGCTTTCTGCTTTTGTTTCTTTGTTTTTTGCTTTCGCTTTCCGCTTTTACTTTTCGTTATCCTGCTGCCTTTGCCTGCTTTTTCCGCATTTCCGTTCCCGCAAGTGCTTGCCATCCTATGCCCCCATCATTTCAAATGCCGGGATCATGATCATCAGCATCACCACCCCCAGTAAAAGCACCATGGGAATCAAAAGCTTTGTCTCCGCCTCCTCTCCCAAACGCCGTCCGCTTAAGATCCTGCCTTCCATGGAGAGGATCGCCTCCTCTTCCAGCCTTGCCATAAGTGCATTGCTGCCCTTTTTCAGGTTTTGGCACAGAAGCGTTCCAAGCTTGACGTACTCCCTGGCTCCGGCCCGTTTTCCAAAGTGCTCATAGGCCACGGACTCCGACTGTCCCGACTGCATCTCACGGCAGGCGTACGCCACAAGTTCATTCTCCTTACCGAGCCTTTGAAAGGCTGCTCTTAAAGTCATGCCTGCCACAAGGTACAATGCCAGCTCGCGTACCAGGTCAGGATAACCCAGCCGCAAAAGCTCCTTTCTTTTTTCCTCTTGATCCAGCAGATCCTTGTCCATGAGAAAAAATACGCCGACGGAAGCCAAAAGGCCCATGCCGCCAATGGTCATCCACGGACTTTCCTGCTCCGCACCCGTCTTTCCCTTTGCCCAGAGCACCAATGCCAAAAAGCTTCCCAGGAGGGCGATCAGCAAAGATAATCCGATCTTTCCGCCATAATACTTTTTCAGGAGTTCCTCCCTTGGCTCCTCCGGGTAAATAGACTCCAGGCATCTCCGGATTTTCTCTCCTCCGGCCTTACGCCCCCGCACGTTCTGAATTCCCTCATAAATCTTTTCCCCAAAAGCCGCCATTTTTCCAAGAATCCCTTCCCTTGCCATGGCTGCCAGCTTCGCCGGCTTCCCTTTTCCTTCCATCTGGCTCCAAATGCCCTGAATGATCTTTTCACCGACAAAAATTGCTGCCAGGTACAGCAGCAGGCACAGCGTCATGATCCCCCGCCCCGTCAGATCCTGATACAAGGGATCAAAATATCCCTGATAAATGCTGCCCACGTAAAACACGATCCCAAAGGGCATGACCCGCATGACGTTCTGTTCCATGATCCTGCCGGATAACAGCGTTCGCACTTCCCTTCTTGCCTCCACCTTTTCACTGATCAGATTGGCGCTGGTACGGATCATTTCAGGAAGGCTGCCTCCGCCGCGCTTTGCAATGGAAAACAGCTGTGCAAACTGTCTGATCTCTTCACATCCACTCCTTTCTCCAAAATCTAACAGCAGTTCCTCCAAGGGAACGTTGATCACCAGGCCCCTGCGGATCATCTCCAGCTCCTCATGGATCATGGAGCCCTCACCGTACAGGTTTCCCATGTCCTCCCTGCTCTCCAGAAAAGCGTTCTCCACGGCATATCCGGCCTGCAGTGAGGCTGAAACGGCCAAAATGCACTCCTTGAACTGTTCCGTCAGCTCCGCCCGCTGTTTCTCCCCCTTTTTTTGCTTTACGTAACGGATCAAAAATATCCCCAAAGGCAACAGCAACGGAACACCCAGCAGACTCCGGTAGAAAAACCAGGCGAGGAACAGGATCGCCAATCCCACGATCGCAAGGAGCAGCAGCCCCTCTTTTTTCTCAAACTCATACCGGCGATAATCCCGCCGCCTTAAGCTTTCCTTCATGCAACAGTTCCCCTTTTCGTACCAATTTCCCCAAAACCCTTCCGTCCTCCTGCCCCTGCTCTTCAAAGGAAAAAATAGTGGAGAGCTGGATCTCACCATCGCGAAAACCCGTCACCTCCGCGATCTCCAGTACCTTTCTCGTCTTATCCCGGAGCCTTCCAAGGTGAACGATCAAATCGATCCCGGAGGCAATCTGCTGTCTTATGGCGGTCAGGGGCAATTCCATGCCCATGAGCACCATGTTTTCCAGCCTGGACAGCATGTCCCTGGCGCTGTTGGCATGTCCCGTAGACATACTCCCGTCATGTCCCGTGTTTAAGCACTGCAACATGTCCATGGCCTCCGCTCCTCTCACTTCTCCGACAATGATCCGGTCCGGACGCATTCGAAGCGAAGTCCGGATCAGTTCCCTGATCCCTATCTCCCGGCAACCCGCCACGTTTCCGTTCCTGGTTTCCAGCCGGACAAGATTATCTACTCCAAGAAGCTGTAACTCTGCACTGTCTTCGATGGTGATAATGCGCTCATCCTTTGGGATATATCCGGAAAGGGCGTTTAGGAAGGTCGTCTTGCCGCTGCCCGTGCCGCCGCTGATAAAAATGTTGTAACGCGCCTTCACCAGTCTTTCCAAAAGCTCCGCCGCATCCCTTGTGACGGAACCAAATACCATAAGCTGTTCCATGGTAATGGGATTTTTAGGGAAGCGACGTATGGTGACAATGGGACCATTTAATGCGATGGGATCCATTACCACGTTGACGCGGGCGCCGTCAGCAAGACGCGCGTCGACAATGGGCGATGCCTCATTCACGACCCTGTTACATCCCGCCACGATCTGCTGTATCACGTCCTTCAGCCTTTCCTTGGACTCAAAGGACAACTCCAGTCTCGCAAGCCGTCCCCCGCGTTCGACAAAAATGTGATCCATGCCATTGATCATGATCTCCGTCACGGATGCGTCTTCCACAAAAAACTGCAGTACGTCCAAACGCCGCATGGAATCAAACAATTCTTTTTTCAGTCTTAACCTTTGTTCCACCGTAAGCCGTATCATTTCAGGGCTTTCCAGGAGCTCTTCATCGATCAAGTCCCCGACCTCGCTGTCTCCGTAATCTCTTCCGTAATCCATTTTTCCGCGGACTCTCTCCCGCAATTCCTGTTTGATTTTCTGTAGATCCACCATTTACGTTTCATCTCTCCTCCCGTCTGATGATTCATAGTCCTCCGGTAATAATTCCCGAAGCTGCTCCGTCACGTAATCTGCCAGTTCCCCCCTGTCGTAATATTCCAGCTCCCTGGGGAGCCTCCGGATCTTCGGCAGATTACATTTTTGCGTTTTCTCCATCACGTCCTCATAGGAATATTGTTCCAACAGCTTCTCATACTGCGTCAGCTTACCGGCGGCCGCCCTGTCTTCCATGGTGATGGTATAAACCCTCTGGCAGATGCGCAGCACGTCAAAGAGCCCCTGCATGCACTCACTGAGGTCCATCACCACAAATTCGTACTCTCCAAGCTCCTCAAGCTTTTGGAAAAAGGTCACCCACTCCTTTACCGTAATGCCAAGGAGATTCTGGCCGGATTTCATGGGCGGGACGTAATCCAGCGTGCCAATTTTTTGTACCATGCTCTGGAGCCGTAAGGAAAACTTGTCCTTCTCCGCATTTAAGAAATAGAGCAGGTCTGCCAGATCCCTGGTCTGAAGGTCTGCCAAAAGCTCCTGATTTCCCGCAAAGTATTCAAAGTTCAGATACAACGTTTTATGCTTTTGCGAAAGAATCTCCGACATGGTAAGGGCAAAGGTAGTCTGCATGCATCTTTTCACCGGCGAGAAAAAGCCGATAAAGCTTGTCTTACCCTCCACTCCAAGCCTTGGCAGAACCTGGCTCGCGATCTCCAGATAGATGCATAAAAGCTCCCTAATCACCTGATCCGCCTGCTGATACTTGTCGACGTAGCGCAGGTTTTTATTTTTGACGATGCCGCTTTCATTCAGCACGATCAGCCGCTTGGGCGAAAGAGCCTTGACCTCCTCCCGGTAGATGGATTCCGCCACCACCAAAACGTCAACCTCCTTTTCCGACTCCAGAAGCTTTCCAATATCCGTGTAGGTATGAATGCTCCAGGGCAGGCGCTCCTGCCTTTGCATGTACTCCGTCATGAGCCTTGCGTATTCTTCTTCCCCGTCGCACAGGGCAAGTACTACTTCTTCCGATCGATTCAATACAAACCTCCCCAAAATAACAAAACACTGATTAATATGGGCCCCGCCAGGCAGATTCCCGCCCTTTGCTTCTCCTGCAGATCCGTCCAGTAAAACGTCCATTCTCCGCTGTCAGCCACCCCTTTTACGTACGAAAAAAGATAGCTGAGCCGCTCTTTTAAGTCGGCCTTACGTATAAAACGGATCAAAGAGAAGAGTGCTGCGACAAGCAGCGAGAAGAACAGAAATGAAAGAATTTTATCTTTCGGGAAAAAGCCACAGCAAACGCCATAAAGTTTCACGTCCCCTCCGCCCAGCGTTCCGATCCGGAACAGCGGATATAACAGGATGACCAGAAGAAACCCTGCCGTCAGGTACCCCAGCACCTCACCGGCACTCCCCGTCACGAGGGACATACACGTTCCCAAGCCAAATACCATAAGGATCAGCCAATTGGGAATTCGGCAAAATTTGTAATCATAATAACATGCGATGCATAAGAATATGCACAGCAAAAGAACAAAGAAACTTTTATCCATTCGCTACCCTGCCTTTTGTTTCATAAATCACTGCTTGAAAAGCGGAACGATGTCGTTCCCGGAATTTCTTGACGTCTTGAAATCCATATGAAAATGAATGATTGTAAATCGGATTATAGCCGTGCCTGAAGAAAAATGCAATAGGGAAAATTAAAATTTTTTCTTTTTGTGAAATATTTACGTAAGTCTGTAAATTCCCAGGGCATAAAGTCCCAGAAAGCCCGGAATTCCTAGAAAGGCGGTTGTCAAAAAGGTAATGGCATTGATACCTACGCCCAAAGAAATCCCCTCCTTTGTCAGAAAAAAATTCACCAGGTGGATCCCTAAAACGCCCGCAAGCCCACGCAAAAGAAAGGTCAATAAATTTTCCATTTCCCCCTTCACCGCAATGGCGATCAAAAGGATCAGTGCTCCGATCATGGCAAGGATCAGTAATGCCTTTGTTTCCACGTAACGTCTCCCTCCTCAAAGTTTGGCTTCAAGCCTTCCATCTTTTCGCATACCCTCCGGCACGGCTTTTTGCCGGCCTGGAACCATCCTATGTTTCTCGCCGCCGGTCTAGTACGCTTTTGGAATATTTTTCCACCGTACCGCTTATACTATGTTTAACCAACGTAAAATCCCCGCGTCCCAAAGCGCATGCAGGAAAGAGGAAAAAGCATGATCTTTTATAAGCAGGACCTGAGTAAGGCTCCCTTTGTCACCCTTGACCTGGAGCCCTCCAACATACAAAAAGACATGGAAAAAACCCGAAAGGCCTTGGAAGCTGCCTACTCGGGTTTTAATAACTGTACTGATTTTGACCTGATCGACGGTTACGTCTTTGAGATCAATGCGCTCCAGCGCAGATTGGAATATTTAACGGTCTTAAAGAAACGGGAAGCCCCCACGCCTCCGCTGCGGAAAAAACATTTTACTTTACGTTCGTTACTTTTCCCGCAAAAACAATCTCCTCGTTGACACTGTCATAAATCAGGAAGGCAAAGGGTCTGTTTAAGAGTACTTCCCTGATTTCCTTTTCCATGGGTGCAATGGCATTGGCTCTCATGGTGATGGCGGTTACCGCTGCTGCCTTTGTGCCTTTGTCATCCAGTTCGATCTTGCATTTTTGGATGATCCTGCTGATAAACAGCTCCTCTCCGTCGATGATATTGTCAAACTGCGCCACGCTAGGGTCAAAGGGTGCCTTGATTCCCTGTGCGATCAGCAGCTCCTGAAGATTATCCGCCGTAGTGTTAAAATTAAGCTTCGGCATAAGCGCCCTCACAAGATAATCGGAGGATTCGGAAGCCATCAGGCTCTCCAGATCCAGATCCAATAAGCCAAATTCTCCCTCCGTCTTTGGAAGAATGCCGATAAACCGGAATCCGTTATAATAATTCTTGCCAAAGGCAATGGCCTTATCATTCTCATAATACTGATCCGCACCGCCGCGGAGCATTTCCTGGGTCGAAACGTTGCCGCCAAAGTCCGTAAAATCATCCTCCGTCAGCGCCCATTTGTTTACCCAGGGAGACTCAAAGTACAGGGAATTGATCAAAACGGCCTTATTCTCATCACTCAGATCAGAATCAGAAAGGATCTTAGGGATCATGCCATGGGTTTTTTCGCTACACCAGTCATTGATCTTCTGCACGGTTTCCGGTGCGTTTGCGCCAAAGTCTCCCGGACGGACTTCCGCATGAAAACACTCTTCCATCTTCTTGCGATAGTCTTCCAGAATCCGGTGCCGCTGATTGATCCAAATGGAATTGGCGATCTCGTAATGGAAGGAATATCCCTCCCGGAACTTCGAGCTGTCCCGATCCGCCGCCAGGCCGTCCGCAAAGTCCATGTATTCCTTTGCATAGGCTTCAAAATCTTCCCTGCCAAGATATTGATTCATTTCCGCCGCCGTTTCACCGCCGGCTCCCGCTGCCGCAAGACCCAGTGCCATGTTTAACGACATAGGGCTGACAATGGTATTTCCCGGCTTTTTTACGTAGGCCCAATCCGCAAAAAACGCGGCCTTTTCGTAATGACTTTTCAGTTCCATGGGATCCACCGTTATCTTTTCCAACGCCACGTCCTCCATAGCTTCCGCCTCGCTCTCCTGTGTCTGCGTCCCATCGCTCCCCTGAGTCAGGGCTTCGTCGCTCTCCTGCCCCCGTGAAGCCTGCATCCCGTCGTTCTCCTGCCCCTGTGAAGCCTGCGTCCCGTCCTTCCCCTCTTCCTGCCGTGTTATTTCCACGGCACTGCTCTCCGAGGGTGCTGCGTCCCTCACGGCTCCCTGATCAGAACATCCTGCCAGCATTACGCCCACGCACGCCAGTGCGATCCATTTCAAAGCTTGTTTCTTTCTCATTTTCCATCCCTCCCTGTTCTTTTGCCCCTCGCTAATAACAACGACTTCCGCTGGCAAAAGTTCTTCGGGTTTTCTAGTTTTTTTAATTTAATTTTAATTTAATTGAACTTTAGAAAACTTATTGTAATTTTATATTGGAATCCGTTATACAAACTGGAAGTTGTCACACTGAGCATCGGGATTGCACACTTTCTAAATTCCCGATGCCTGCATCCGCAAAATCCCACTTCATCACAGCGGGATTTGCATTTTTTTGATTTCCCGCTGTCATAAATCTTCTGTCTGCTCGGTTTTCTACAGCGTAATTTCTTATTTTCCGCTGTTGCAAACATTCTTCTTGCCCGATTTTCAACAGCGGGATTTACATTTTCTTATTTTCCGCTGTTTCAATCCTTCTTCTTGCCCGGTTTTCAACAACGGGATTTGCAATTTCTTATTTTCCGCTGTTTCAAATATTCTTCTTGCCCGATTTTCAACAGCGGGATTTGCAATTTCTTATTTTCCGCTGTTTCAAAT
>ONSO01000174.1 GCA_900320485.1 uncultured Lachnospiraceae bacterium
AAAGTGTTTTTTCATCCGCCAAGATGAACACCTTAATTGTACTTCGAGGTTTCTTTTTATTCAATTGGCGTTATTTCTGAATTACAGGAATGCTCCTTACGTGCCACTGGGGACGGTTCTTGCCGGCACATTTATGCCACTGGGGACGGTTCTTGCCGGCACGTTTATGCCAAAGAGAACCGTCCCCGATGGCACGTTTCCGGCACGCTATTTTACGACAACCCGCATGATTATAAGCGCCAGCGCGGATATGAAAACAAAGCTGCTTCCCAAAACGTAAATAAAGATTTTGGTTTTCCTCTCCGCAATTGGCTCATAAAACTCCTCCGGGTTATCCGGATTCAAATAAAGCTCGCGTCGATCTCCCACCCCAACGTGATCAATGTTTGTATATACGTTGTTGCAAATTGTCTGTGTCTCATTTCGAAAGTATATTTCATAAACCGGACAATACGTACGCGTTCCGTCATCATACTGCGTCTTCACGTCAACGCAAGTCGCCGTAATATAGTAATTACAAACTTTTTGCTTCCGCCTTGAGCTCAGATATGCGCCAAAAATCATGAATGCACCGATCACCATAAAAAGGCATATAAACAGATATGGCAACATCGCCTCTGCCTTGACCAGCAGTTCCTCGCTACCATACTGCCAGATAAGCGCCCCGGCAATACATCCGCCCCCGATCAAGGGAAATAATAAAAGAAAAGGCTGAAAGCTTTTGCTTCGAATGCTGGAGATAATGCCGATCACGCCAAAAACCACAAAGTAATGACCCAAGATTGCCACCGTCAGCGCGCCCTGGCCGTGCTTAGAGAAATAAATCATTCCGATAATGGATGCTGCAAACCACAACAAAAAAACAACTGAAATCAGAATGGTTCCAAAGTTTCTTCCGTTATTCTCCATGTCCTTCCCCCTCGCGTCTTTCCTCTTCCTCCAAACAATCCTTTTGCAGACAAAGTCACGCCATTCCCATAAAGAGCCGGGCTTGCCCGTTACCTTGTTATTTCCAGCTCCACGACTTTCCATGTCTCGTTATGATAATTGAAAGTGTCATAATGATCCCGCGCCACCTCATGGAATCCCAACGCCTTATAGCATCCGTACGCCGGCGCGTTATTCTCAAACACGCCGATCGTAACCTTCTTAGCCTTGAGAATTTCAAAAGCATATTTTAATCCCAGTTCCAGCATCCTCTTCCCATATCCCTTGCCGCGCTTTGAATCATCCACGATCACCCAGCCGAAGCGGATCGTCTCATGATCTCCGTTCACGTATCGCATAATAAAATGTCCTACCGCGCCGTTTTCGTCAAAGGCTACCATGGGATAAAAGTTGTCCTCTTCCTTGCAGAATCCATTCTGATTTCGGTAAACGTCATCCAGTTTTTCCGCCGTAACGGGAAAATCACCAAACATGCCGCCGCCCCACTTGTAGAAGACAGTCTCGTCCCTGTCTGCCCATTTTGCAATTTTCTTAGCATCGCTGCTCTTATAGGGACGAAGCCGCAGAATGGAGGCTTTACCATCCTCCTGCCCTGCAAACACCGTAGTCTTAAGGTCTGCCATTAAAACACCCGTCTCCATGCCATAATAAAAATGATCAAAGTATTTGATCAAAAGCTCAGCGTCCTCCTGGATCACGGCATGTCCCTCTTTGTGGAAATGCACGACCAGATGGTCACTTAATCCTTCCCTCTCATATACTTCATTTGCCTTCTTATAGCACTCCCACATGGACGGAGCATTCACCCAATCCTCGTTTGTGCAGGCCGCAATGATAAAATAGTACCGCTCCTTGCTCATGGCCATGATGGGCAGATTTTCCTGATCCAAGGGAATGTCCGCGGGCGTCTTATACTGCAAAAACGCGTCATTAAACCAGCCCCGCTCCGCATCTGACTGCAAGCAATCCAGGGGCTCATTCTTCCCATAGGTATACTCTGCGGATCCTCCGACTTTGCGTAAATCGTAGGTCTTTCCCTCAGAGCCAAAGCCATAGAGGGCCAATCCCCCCGCTCCTGAGCAAGCAGGAATCGTCATGCGAAATCTCTGGTCAAAGGCACCGCAGACTGCAGTTGCCTTCCCCCAACGGGAGACCCCCGTCACCATGGATGCGTCTTGATCCAGCAAAAAATCCCTGTCAAGCCCTGCATAAACTGCATCCAGCACCTTCGAGGCGCCCCAGGCCCATGCCATCAAAACGCCCGTCTGCTCCGAGCCGTCCTCGCCATAAGGGTATAACTTATAAAAAGCACCCTGATGCCTTACGTCATCTGAAGCAATCTGGTAGCTCTCCATAAAAAATACCGCATATCCCTGCGACAGGAAATAATCCTTTGGCTGAATGGCATGCATGCAAATGATAAAGGGAGAGCCCTTAGGATATCTCTTCCGATCCTCTTCCTTCGGAAGGAATGCGTGCACAATAAACTCTGCCTGCCTTCCCCGCGCTTCCACCTTGATCTTCACCAGCTCCCCCCCGATTACTTCAAAGGGATTGGGAAAGCCTGTTCTCTGCTCCTTTGCCTTTGGATCCTCTCCCAAACACTCATAACTCACCTGCTCGCCCTCGCGCCAGATGCCATACATATTCTTCTCGTAAAACTCTCTCATCTCATCCTCCCATGCCACCAGGGACCATGCCACCGGGGACGGTTCTTGCTGGCACGTTTGTGCCACTGGGGACGGTTCTTTGTGGCATGTTTGGGTGTGCCACTGGGGACGGTTCTTTGTGGCACGTTTATAGTCTTTGAATAATTCCCCGTCCGATACCCGTCAGCCTCTCTATTTGTCTCCCTGACAATCCAGCATGTTTCAGTTTTCGTATGGCTTCATCCCGCTCACGTTTCCCATATGATTTCAGCAAGGTTCCGCTTTCCATGCCAAGTATGGCTTGTATTTCCCTTTTTGCCCACTCGTCATCCTTTTTTTCAGTCACGTACTCCATACATCGATCGCAATTCTTCTCAGCGATGAACTCAGCATATTTCTCCCAACCGCCGATCCATCCCTTCAAAAGTGCCGTGTCTACAAAGGAATCTTTGTCTCCATACCTGCGATAACTACTCCATAAATACTCCGACGCCGGGCAAATGCCCGCAACCGCTGGATTATTTAAGATATAGCGAAATACCGTAAGCAAATAATTTTTTGACTCAACCGGTTCACTCATATAGCGATCTTGAAACAAGTGTCCAGTCCGCTCATATTTTCTGTTGTAATGTGCCGCATAACACACGCCCGTTTTTTTCATGAGCAGAGCTAAGTCATCCTTTTCGCCACACACCAGCAAATGCACGTGATTTTCCATCATACAATACGCGCAGACGCTAACTTTTGTTTCCGTCGAATACTTTTCGAGAATTGTTAAGTAAAAACTAAAATCCCTTTCGTCTTCAAACAGAATCTGTTTTCCAACCCCTCTCACAATAATGTGATAATACCCCGTAAAACTTCCTCCTCTTGGTTTTCTAGCCAAAATAACCTCCTATTCCGGCTACCTTCTTTATATCTTCATCAACCTTCTCATCTGACTTGCCCCCATATGACAAATCAGCATCCCAAGATTATAATACATTGATTATCGCCATATGTCAAAAAAAACATGTCACGGAGAACCGTCCCCAGTGGCACGTTTGTGTCACGAAGAACCGTCCCCAGTGGCACGTTACTCGCGCTTCCGCGCCTTCATCCACCGAAGAACCGCAACGCCAATGATCAGGGCGTAACCAACGATGCTAAGGGCTTCCGGAACTTCCTTGAAGAACAAAAGTCCCCAAACGGTTGCAAAAACCACCTGCATATAGTCAAATACCGACAAGCTCTTTGCCGGTGCGAACTTATACGCATTTGTGATGGCAAACTGCCCTAAGGCTGCGGACAGCCCTGCCAGAATCATAAACAACAGCTGCCTTGGGCTCATGCTCACGTAACCTGCAATCATAAAGGGCAAAGTAAGCAGGCAGGAAAACACGGAAAAGCACGTGACGATCATTGTCGCAGACGTTCCTTTCCCCGTGGCCCTGCGCACAAACACGTAAGCCGTTCCAGCGCCAAATCCGCCGTAAAGCCCGATCAGTGCCGGCATAAACTGCAGATTTGTTCCGCTGGGCCTTATGATAAAAACGGCTCCGATAAACGCCATAATTGTCGCAAAGAGATCCACCCGGCTTGGCTTTTCTTTCAATACCGGTATGGAGATTAAAATGGCAAAAAAAGGCGAAAGCTTATTCAGCATGTTGGCATCCGCCAGATTTAACCGGTCAATGGCATAAAAATTGGCAATCAGCCCCGTCGTTCCAAATAACTTTCTTTGAAAGAAAATCCGTTAAGCAGCGTTTCCATTGGACAAGATCTCCGCAGTATTTTTCGTTTTTCAGTATTCTTACTACGGAATCTTGTCTGAAAATAGCACCTCTCGCACTGGTGTATCCTTCGGCATTCAACTCATTTGATATCGTTGAGCTTCCCTTTCCCTCAAAAACATACTTATGAAAAATCTTTCGCACGATCTCCGCTTCTTCGGGAATGATCTCGAGTTTATCGTCCGTAATGCGATACCCTAATAAATGACTGTACCCGTAAACAAAGCCTTGTTCCATTTGTCTGCGCATACCCCATTTTACTCGCTCCGATGTCTTTCGGCTTTCCTCCTGGGCAATAGATGCCATGATCGTCAGACGCAGCTCGCCATCTTTATCGTTGGTGTCGATACCGTCATTCATAAAGATGACGTTGATCTTCAGTTCCTTCAGGTGCCGTGTAAAGCTGAGTGTATCAACGGTGTTTCGTGCAAAACGGCTGACCTCTTTGGTAAGAATCGTGTCTATCTTACCCTTTTCGCAGTCGGCGATCATCTTGTTGAAGCCGTCTCTCTTTTTTGTGGACGTACCCGTTATACCCTCGTCATAATATACCTCGACAAGCTCCCAGTCCTCCTGTTTGCTTATGTATTCCGAGAAGAACGCTCTCTGCGCGGAGAGAGAATGGAGTTGATCCTCGTCATCGGTGGAAACCCTTGCATAAGCTGCTACTCTCTTTTTGTTTTCCTTGTACATTGTACCTCTCTTTCTCCCGGATTGGGGACGAATCCCCCTGCAATTTTTATAGTACCACTTTACCACGCGATATTCAAGATGCTATGAAAGATTTATAGTGTGATCTCCCATATCAAGAACAATAACGACGTATTATAGAAAAAGTAGTACCCGCTTTTGATAAATATCATCGCACAGGGCGCAGGATGTTCTGCGCCCTGTACTATGAAAAACTATGCCGATCTCTGAATATCCTTATCGGCATTTTGCAGGGCTATCAGCTTTTCCAACTCTTCATCGGTGATAAGCCCTTTCTTGTTGAACTCCTTGAAATATGCGATCTTCATCGCTTTGCGGAAAGCTCTGCGGCTTTCCTCGGGAAGTTCGATCTTGTTTGTGTTCTCCTTTTCTGTT
>ONSO01000146.1 GCA_900320485.1 uncultured Lachnospiraceae bacterium
GTAACCGGGCGGCCGTATCAGACCGAACGACTGTAACCGGGCGGCCGCATCAGACGAAACGGCCGCAACAGATTGCTTTTGCGAACGGATATACAATGTATATCCGTTCTTTTGTCCGCTGGGAAAACGCTCCGCGCTATGAATCCGCGAGGCAGGTCTCCATGAGCGAAAGCACGATGTGAAGGCCGGCCGGGATCGAGGAGAGATCGGCCCATTCGGCCCGCGTGTGCGCGTTTCCGGTCACGACGGTCCCGATCGTGTTGGCGAATACGCCGCGGCTTAAGGGAATGTTCGCGTCGGTCGAGGCGGAGCGCTTTCGCGGGAGGTAGGGATCGCCCGGCACTGCTGATCCGCGCCGGACCCGGTCCGTGATCCTGACGGAGGGCAAGAAGATGGTGAAGACGCCCACCTGGCACGTATTTAACCTTTACAAGGTTCATCAGGACAATGATCTGGTGGAGTCCAGCCTTGTCGGCAACGAGGAAGTGGGCATCGGAGACCTGAAGGCGCAGAAGCTTACGGAATCCGTGACCATGGACAAGAAGGGCAAGCTGTACGTAACCATGACAAACATGTCACTTGATGCGTCAGAACCCATGGAGATTTCCTTAAACGGTGCAAAGGTGAAGGCAGTTACCGGTCAGATCGTTACCGGCAAGATGGATGCACACAATACCTTCAAGGCACCCAACAAGGTTCAGGGAGCCGATTTTGATGACGTAACCGTCACAAAGGATGGCCTGAGCTTTGAGCTTCCGCCCAGAAGCGTAGTGCTTTTGGAGGTTACGCTGAAGAAGTAAGTACGCGTTGATAAAAGTGCAATAAATGACGGGTGACGTCAGAATAATACATTGACCATGAAAGCCGCTTTCAAGTATACTAAAACTACTTGGAAGCGGTTTTGTTACGCATAAGGACAACAAAATGGCATGGAGCGAGGGAGTAGCGTTGTCTGAGAGACGATGATCTGGAAAATGTGCGGTGATGGGAGGTAAATACGTGAAGAATTATAAGGAATTGATGGATCAGGTATTGAAAAAAGAGGTAGAGGCGGGAAATCTGCCGGGGTGCAGTGCATTGGTGCTGCATCGAGGAAAAGAAATTTATTATGGCGCTTACGGAATGGCGGATCTGGAGGAAGAAAGGCCCATGAAGCGTGACACCATCATCCGCCTGTTTTCCATGACAAAGCCCGTGACGGCCGTGGCGGTGATGATCCTTGCAGAGCGGGGACTCATTGACCTTCACGACCCCATTGCCTTCTATCTTCCGGAATTTTGGGAGACGAAGGTTTGGCAGGAAGGCGGGGAGCCCGTAAAGCTGAACCGGCCCATTACCATTTGGGATCTTTTGAACATGACTACGGGAATCCCTTATCCTGACGGGGCGCACGAACCGGGAAGGCGGATGGCAAAGCTCTTTGGGGAGCTGGTGGACAGACGGCTTCGGGGGGAGACGGTGACAACCCGGGATTACGTTCGCGAGATCGCAAAGATCCCTGCCTGTTTCCAGCCCGGTGAGAAGTGGATGTATGGCCTTTCCGCGGATATTCTGGGGGCCATGGTGGAAGCAGTGTCCGGCATGAGATATGGCGAGTTCCTGAAGAAAGAGATTTTTGAACCGCTGGACATGAAGGACACGGGATTTTTTGTGCCTAAGGAGAAATTGGATCGTTTTGCCCAGATCTACCTTTATGACCAGAAGCTTGGAAAGGTGGCACCTTCCCTGGATTGCCATCTGGCCGTTTATTACGGTGAGGACGTGCAATTTGAATCCGGCGGCGCGGGACTGGTCTCCACCTTGGACGACTATGCGCATTTTGCCCGGATGCTTTCCGGAGACGGCACGTATCAGGGGCGAAGGATTCTTGGAAGCAGAACCGTCGCCTTTATGCGAAAGGATGCGCTTTCCCAGACGCAAAAGGAAAATGCCTATTGGAATGCAGTGGACGGCTTTGGCTATGGGTGCCTGATGCGCACGCTCTTAGATCCCGTGACGGAAGGCGTGTTTGGCAATGAGGGGGCCTTTGGCTGGGATGGCTGGACCGGCAATTTTGTCGTGATGGATCCCAGGGATGAGCTGGTATTTTTGTATTTCGTTCAAAGGGGAGATTTTGGAAACGTACAGATCGTTAGAAAGCTGCGCGCCATTACCATGGGAGCCCTGGACGAGCTGGAATAAGGTCGCGGGAAGAAAACCGCAAAAGACAGGCGACAAGAAAATAAGATACGGGAAATAAAGTACGGGAAATAAAAAGATGACGGCGAGAAATATTTTATTCCTCTCCGTCATCTTGATCTGCAGCCACTGCGCTGACTACGGAACTGACTACGGCCACCACCACGGCAATGATGATGATCAGCAGCCCGCCTCCCAAAAGAAACATCATCTCCATGGAGAACTCCTCCTAATCTTTTATCTATTCAATCATAACACGTTCCCGCCAAAAATCAAGAATCTGTTCAAAAATGGCATATCGAATTCGTGAAAAAAGACGAAAAAAATAAATTCGACAAAAACATCTTGACACTGTCTTTGTTTTGGTGTAGAGTTGCAATTACCTTGAAGGGACGGCTTCCCGACAAGATCTAAATTCTGGCTTTTCGGCCAAGAAATCCATTTTATATTCAGTAATGGCAGGTGTATTTTTTGCGCCCAAAAATCGGAGAAAGGCGCCATCTCCGGTGAGACGAACGGGCGTGACCTTTGAGGCTGATTCAGAATTTGGGGAAACAGACAAGTTGGTTTTTGGAGAGGAGGAATGAAGGGGAAAAATGAAGGAAAATCAAGCATCTCCGGAGGAAAAAACAGGACGGCTGATGGAGCTTGTGGGGGATTATCTGACACAAAAACAGGCCATTTTAATGCAGGTGAAGAAGGGTGCCATGAGCAGGGAGGAATTTTTGGAGGAGGTACGGCGGCACGCGGAACATTATTATCCAGCCCCGGCCAGACAGCAGGAAAAGCTCCTGGAAAGCTTTGAACAATACGTATTTGGCTACTCCATATTGTCACCTCTGATCGATGATGACGACGTTTCGGACATTCGCGTGGTGGCCTATGACAATATCCGGGTGAAGCGTTTGGGCATGCGCATGGATGCGGGGATCAGCTTTGCCTCGGAAAAAGAATACAGGCAATTTGTGGATTACGTGGCGACAAAGAATCAGGTGAACGTCTCCAACGTCAATGCCATTCAGAGGTTTACGGACAATGACAGTCATCCTAAGTTCATTCTGCGGTTTACGGTATCCATGCCCCTGGTAAATACCTATGACCAGCCCTATCTCTGTATCCGGAAGGTTCCCAAGGATTTTCCCATGCTAAAGAAGCTGATGGAGAGGGAAATGCTGGACCGGGAGACGGCGGAGATGCTTGCACTGCGGTTTCGCAACGGGTCTACCCTGATCTGCGGAGGTAACAGTTCGGGAAAAACTACGCTGCTGAACGCCTTAAAGGAGACGCTGCCGGACAACGTGGCCGTACTTGTCACGCAACAGGCGGATGAGCTTACGACAATGTATCATCCCGACATGATGTTTCTGCATTCCCTGCCGGGAGCGGGGGAGAGCCAGGTGAACTATGACCTGAAGGACATCAGCATTGCCGGCCTGACCATGGACGTGGACTTCTTTATCATTGGAGAGGTGAAGGGGGCGGAGGCATTGTATTTGTTGAATGCCGCCTATACGGGGCAGCTCTGCGCCGCCACCATTCACGCTCCCTCTGCGGACAAAGCGCTGGAAAAACTGGTGGATTACTGCCTGTATGAGAGTAAATACAGCCGGGACGAGCTTATGAAAATGATGGATTGTTTCCAGACGGTAGTCTTTATGGAGCATTACAAGGTAAAGCAGATCTACGCCTGCACGGGCTGGGACAGGGAAACCAGAGATCTGAAGTATGAAAGATTGTTTTAGGAAAGGAGAGAAGAATGGAAGGATGGCGGATCGTGACCGTCGCGGGACTCTTTTTGGGTTTCTTCTTTGCTTTTTACGGGGCGGGGAAGGAAAAAATGCTGCAAAAGGCATTGCAAAGAACAAAGAGCAACGTGGACGAGGCCGTGAGAAAGAGACTGCTGCAGAGCAGAAAAAATCTTGGAGCGCTCAAGAAGGAAGAGGGCTTTTGGCTCTGGCTGGAGCGGCAGCTGTGTTACGGCGGCATAAGGCGTCGGTTTCCCTTTCTGAATGCGGAGGTCTTTGGGCTTTTAACGGTGGTCGGCATGGCGCTGGGTTTTTTGGCGGGAGCCTTTACGTGGGGTCTTTTAGGAGGACTGCTTGTAAGCGGCGGGATCCTTATGGCGGAAGGTGCCGTGATCATTCTTGGCAAGGCTGCGGAAATGCGGGCGGTAGGTGAAAACCTGATGAAGCTACTGGATTTTTTGGGAAATTACAGCGTTACGTCGGGGGACGTGATCTCCGTGTTCGGCCAGGTGGGAAAATACGTGGAAGAACCCCTGCAAAGTGCCCTGGAACAGTGCTGCGTGGAGGCGCAGACAACGGGGGACGTGGGGCTGGCGCTGCTTTCCATGGCGGACAAGATCGAGCATCCGCAGTTTAAGGAATTGGTGAGAAACATAGAAGTCAGCAGCAGATACAGCGCAGATTTTTCCGTGCTGGTCGCCTTTAGCCGGCGGAGCGTGCGGGAGTACTTAAAAAACTGCAGGGAACGGAAAAGCCTTTTGCGGGAAGCCGCGATCAACATGGTTTTGCTCTTGGGAATGTCGGTATTTGCCATGGTGACGGTGAACGGATTATTGGAAGTTAGCGTGTGGACCATTGCAACGGGAACCATTCCGGGACGGATCGCCATTGGAATTGTCATTGGAATCGCACTATTGTTTGGATTACAGGTGTATCACCTGGAAAGCTGAGAAAGGAAGGAGGGCAGTATGTCGAGGCTGGAAATCAGTACGTGGGTGACTTGCGGATGCATGTTCACGTGGGTTTTGTCCCTGGGGCTTACGGGGTTTGCCAAAGGGGGGAGAGTACGAAAGGGATGCGAGAGGGCCATGTTCCTCATCGCAAAGAAGGGCAGGAGCATTGCCTGGCATGAAAGATGGGAAAAGTGGCTGGCACGGAATGGAGCAAATTATCATTTTGGCGTGAAAGTGGGGCCGATGGTCTTTCTTCTGATCCGCATCTTTCTGGCTTTGGCGGGCGTGGGCGTCTTAAGCATACTGGCGCCTGCTTACGGGATCCTGGCCGGGATCGGACTCTTCTGGCTCCCCGTGGGTCTGGTGATCTACATGAACCGGAGGGACAACCTTAATATGTTGCCAGACCTGAAACTGATGTATCACTCATTGGAAATCCAGACAAGGGCGGGCGTTTACGTCACGGATGCCATGGCAGAGCTGTACGGAAGCGTATGGCAGCCGCGGCTTAGGCAGGCGCTGCTGGATCTGGCGGGAGACCTTGTGATGCGCTCGGATCTTGCTGAGGCGCTGGAGGCATTCCAGGGTAAATTTGACAACCGGTACGTGGATTCCCTGTGCCTGATCATATTGCAGGCCATGGAATCCGGCCAGTCCGTGGATCTGCTCAGCGATCTGTCCGAGCAGATCAAAGACATGGAGTCGGCAGTCCTTGGACAAAAGAAGGAAGCTCTGGATCGCAGCGTTACGTTTTACCAGCTGGGGATCTTAGTTGCCGTAATGGGCCTGATCCTGTATGCCTGCGTAACCCAGATGTTTACGGCAGCCACGATTTTTTAAGGTGGCGGGACGGCAACGGAAAAAGAAACAAAAAGTAGCAAAAACAAAAAAAGAAGCAAAAAAACGGAAACAGGAAAAAACAGAAAAGAACCACGAAAAAAAGGGTAAAAAATGGAGGGTTAAAAATGGAGAAGGTATTGAATTTAATGAGAATTTGGTGGATGGAAATGAGCTTGTTTATGATCCGGGGCAGGGAATGGCTCCGGGAACGCATCAGGGAGACGGCGTGCGGATTAAGGCAAAAAGGAATGGTGGCTGAGCCGGGAATTGACGGCATTCTTGTCACCGTGGGGCTTTGCATTATCGCACTCCTGTTGTGCGTGGTAATGAAGAACAGCTTGTCAGAATTTATTAAGTCCATTGTTTCGTCCATGACAAAGGAAGCAACGGACATTCTCTCGGGAACCAGAGTTTAAGGAGGGCGTAAGTGATGCCGCGCGCTAAAGACGAAGTGGCACGCGCAGTGGCTCTGCGGCAGGAGGGGAACGTTGGAGACCTCCTGTCCGCCCTGCTCTGTATCATTGCCATGGTGGCGGCAATGACGGCTTTCATGGATTGCGTGGCACTGGTAAATAAGAAAATGATGGTGGGACAGACGGCCCGGAATTACGTACTGAAAATGGAGACGGTGGGGTATCTGACGGGTCAGGAAGAACAGAGCCTTCGAAGGGAGCTGGCGGAACAAGGGATTTCGGAGGTTAGCCTGGAGGGGACAACGAAAGTGTCCGTGGCGTATGGGGATGAGATCACGCTGAAGATCACGGGGAAAATCGGAGGTAAGCATTATTTTGAAGAAAAGAGGGTTTCTACGGCAAAACATTAAAGCTTGCAGGGATGAGGGACAGGTTACGCTTGTCACGGGATTGTTTTTCATCCTTTTTTTCTCCGTCTTATCAGTTAGCTTTTTTCAAATGGAGATGATCCGGTCTTCGTCAAGATATATGGAGGATGCCCTGGCGGCTTCGGGGCTGGCCTGCGCCCTGATCGACGTCAGGGAATACGGAAGTACTCACGTCCTGAAAATTCGAAATGGCCGG
>ONSO01000147.1 GCA_900320485.1 uncultured Lachnospiraceae bacterium
TAAATTCCAAAGCATTACCTATGCAGGCATTAGGCTGTTGAATATGCAGCAACGAACAAATGGTAGGAGCAATATCAGTAATGCGTACTTCTATGGGACTGGCACCATGCGGAATACGCCATCCATAGAACAGCAAAGGAATGTGGGCATCGTATGGATTCCATTCACCATGTGTGGTTCCAACTGGCGACAACCAAGGTCCCACCTCATAATATCCAGGCTCTACCACTACAATGATGTCTCCTGACCGATGGAAGTTATAGCCCAGCAAGATGCGGTCACGCAAAACAGCAGGTATGGGAGCATATGCAGCCTTCTCATAATCTACGACAAACGAAATGTTCGGATACTTGCGAAGGTACTCTATAACAACATCTTTCACTTTTTGCAGTTCCAGCCCTTGAGCCTCAATGACAGCATGGTCCAAAAAGAAACGGTAGTCATAGATGCCCAACACCACTGGCTTCCGATTCCCCAATTTTGATGCAATATATTTCTCAAGGTCAGTTTGTAGCTCCTGCGAGAGCCATTTACCTCCATGCAGACGATTATCCTGCATAAACTGCTCATTATGAGCAGCGCCATGGTCAGCAGTCAGGAAGGTAATATAGTTGCCCGCACCGACCTTTTCATCCAAAGCCTTAAATAGCCGGGCCAAATCTTTGTCAAGCTCCATATAGGCCTCGTCGGTATGTTCACCACGAGTGCTCCACTTATGACCAATCACGTCTGTCTGAGAAAAACTGACACACAACATGTCAGTCTCACTACCCTGCCCCAACTGCTCACCTTCCAAGGCGGCAATGGCCATCCCCACTGTGATATGACCTGTTTCGGGCGACAGGCCTATGTCCTTGCCCATCTCCTTGAACACTTTGTTCTTGGCCAGGTCATTATTATAATCCTTTACCCACTGTGGAAGTTCCTGTGCCATATAATAAGTAGAGGTAATGAACTTACGGTTCTTCCTATCGAGCCAATAGGCAGCATTTGCAGAATGGCCAGCAGGCAGAATGGCGGCACGGTCTTTATACGCCACACCTATCACCTTTGAACGGAAATCAGTATGCAGGCGCAGCTGGTCACCAATGGTAGTCGACAACAGATTAACCGGAGACTTACAGCCAGTTTTTTTGTTGTCAGATCCAACTGGCATCACTGTCGAGTCTTCACGCACATAGTCAATCAAGCAGTTGTCAAAAGAATAGCCCTTGTCCAGCATGCGACGGAATCCATCCTCACAGAACTTATCATAGTACCTTGACAGCTAGTCCCAACGCATCTGGTCTACTACGATACCAACTACCAACTTTGGACGTTCCCCGAACTGAGGGCGTTCAACATTCTCTGGCCTTTGGTCAGAGTGTAGCGTTGCATTCCCGGCCTGTATCGCTAATATAGCCAAGACAAGCACCATTACCAATATCAGCTTCTTCATCATCTTTCTTTAGTCCTTTCTATAATTTCTAAGCACATGCGGCTGTTGTGGTAGGGGCACTTCCAGAAGCCAGCTTTGTCATCAACGGTATTCAGCGAACCATCAGGATGACGGCTCCAATGCCACTCACCATGTTCATAGTCAATAATCTGGTCCTTAATGTACTGCCAGCAACGGATGGCTTTATCCAGGGCATCTTTGTCGCCAAAGTGCTGATAAAGATTATACCATCCAACAACATTCTCTGCCTGAACCCACCAATGCAAATCATCGTCCACATGTCCGGTGTCCAAATTGGCTTCATGGATCATGGAACCGTCTGGACGCAGCCCTTTCTCGCTGGCCTTGGCCACCATGCGGACTACAGGTTCAACTTTCTCCAGCACATACGGGTCACCTAAGACAAGTGCCGCCTCATGCATCAGCCAAGAGCACTCTATATCGTGCCCATAGCTTTCCAGGCGGCCAGCACCTCGCGTCCAGTCCTTGTCAAAGAAGAGGTAATCCTGACGGGATTCCAGTCCTCTTACGCCAAAGAGCACGCCGGCGATCCTGTAGATATCCGCACGTCTGGAGTTGTTGGATTCCTCACGGGAGAACAGGCCCTGAACCTTGGTTCCGCTGCCGTTCAAAGTAGCGGAGTTTGCAACCACGCAACGAAGCAGTGCAACCATCTCGTCTGCGTCCCATGCTGCGTTCTGGCCGATGAACAGATTGGATCTGTTGGTGCCATAGTATCCGTTGTATGCAGTGTCAATGTAATTGCGGAGCATGTTAACTGCTTCCACGCCGCTCATGGAACCCTTAGCGTTCATGTTTGCAACAATGTTGCCTGCCGCGTCATAGTCCTTGGTCACCTTTTCAACGCCGGAAGCGTCTGCCTTTACGACTTCCACTTCCACCTTGCCGCTGGTAGGCATGTAAGGCTGATAAACGGGAGCTGCCGTCTTATCGCTCTTTGCAGCAGTAAACTCGCCTTCACCGTCAAGTAAGGTAACAACCCAGTCTGCACGCATCAGGGGCATCTTCTCAATGTCATCAAGACCGTCAAAGTAAGGAGATCCGTAGATTGCACCTGCGTCGTCTCCCTCAACGGAACCGGTCAGTGCCATGCGGACGATAGGCTTGTCTGCAAGGAAGGCCTTAAGGTTCGGCATCAGGTCAAGATACTCGGCAATGTTTACAACCTGTCCTGCTGCGCCGCCCTGCTGAAGCTGAGCTGCGCTTCCGGAGAACATGTCAATGGATGCCAGGGTACCCGCGTCTGCGGTCCACTTTGTGAAGTTGTCCGTATCCTTGTCGCCCTCGTACTTATCTTCGATGGTAAAGCCGAGGATCTTCTGTACTTCCACCCAGGTAGGCTTAAAGTCGCCGGTGTGATAGGTCACGCCGTCTGCCAGGGTCACGCCTTCCTTTGCCACGTCTGCATCAAAGCGAAGGCCGGTCTTTGCGTTGTTGTAACCACATGCCATGCGGAGCACGGTGCCGTCCTTGTAGGTCAGCTGCTCCTGTACCTGCTGTTCCTGGCCGCCTGCGCTCTCGGAAGACTGCGACGCTTCGCTGGCCTGTGAGGATGCGTTTGCGCTCTCCGCGCTCTTGATGGCGTCGTCGATCGCATTGTTTCCGCAGGCGCTAAGGGTTACCAGCGCTGCCGTACAAACGGCCATCATTCTTTTCAGAACTCTTTTTTTCATAACTTCCTCCTTTAATTTTTTTGCCCATAATTTTCTTTTTTGTTTTCTTTTTATTGTCAGCCGGAAGCCCGCGACGCTTCCGGAAGCAATCCTAAGTTTTTTACTCCTTCACGCCGCCTGCATTGGTTCCCTTTGCAAAATACTTCTGGATAAAGGGATAAATGATCAGGATGGGAATGACGGAGCATACGATCAGTGCGTAGATGACGGAGTCGGAAGCGTAGGCCTCTCTCCAACCTGCCATCTGTTCCGGATCCTGAAACTCCTCCAGCTTCAGTCTGATGAATACCTGAAGGGGATGTTCGTTGGAATCACGGATCATCTGCCTTGCCCAGTAATATCCGTTCCATCTGGAAATGGCAAAGAACAGTGCCACCGTTGCAATGGTGGACTTTGTCATGGGGATATATACCTTTCCGAGAACCTGCATCTCCGTTGCGCCGTCCACAATGGCCGCCTCCTCTATTTCAGAAGGCACGCCTTCGAAGGCATTTCGGAGAAGGATGACGTTCATGGCTGCCATGCCCATGGCAATGACCACCAGCCATTTATCGTCGTTGATCCCAATCTTTGAGAAGACTCTCTGGGTTGCAAGGTAGTTCAGATACTGGGGAACCAGTCCCGCCGAGAACCACATGGTAAATACCAGAAAGAAATTGAAGGTCTTGCGGAACAAAAGTCTTTTCTTGGAAAGGGCGTAGCCGCCCAAGATGGCAACGCCAAGCGCCCAGAGCGTACCGTAGAAGGCCAAAAACAAAGTGTTGGAATAGGAATTCCAAAACAGATTATCATTGAACATTCTGGAGAAGGCTTCAAACTGAAGCTCCTTAGGGAACAGCACCACCGTTCCGTCCATGACGGCATTATATCCCGACAATGCTGAGGAAACGGCATACACAAAGGGATAGAGGCAGGCTAGGGAAAACACTGCCAATAGCGTGTAGCTGATGATCTTAAAAATCAATTCTGATATTTCCAGTTTCCTTTTCATGCATACCCCCTGCGTCCATCCTTGGACTCTTCGGCGATTTAGTAAAGTGAGGTGTTGGAAGCCTTGCGGGCGATGGTGTTCGCTCCGATCACGAGAAGCATTCCGATCAGGTTATTCATCATCTCCGCCGCCGAGGCGATTCCCTTATTGTTTGACAAAATTCCGTAACGCTGTGCAAAGGTGGATACCACGTCTGCGGTTACGTAAGTATTCAGATTGTACAAAAGGAGTACCTTTTCATATCCCACGCTGAGGAGGTGTCCGATCCTGGTGATCAGCATGATGACCACGGTGGAAAGAATGCTGGGAAGTACCACGTACTTCATCTGGGCCATCTTTCCGGCGCCGTCGATCTGCGCCGCCTCATAGCTGGTAGGGGAAATGGCGATGATCGCCGCAAAGAACACGATGCTGTCATAGCCTGCGCCTTCCCAAATACCCGTGATCTGATAGATGGCACGGAATAGTCCGGGCTGGTTCAAGAGTCCAGCCTCTCCCATCTCCCTGCTGATCAGTCCTAAGGAAACCAGTGCCTGTGAGACAACGCCCATGCCGTTCATGGAGGACGCGCCCTTAACCAGCATGATGGTCAGGGAGGTCATGACAACCGTCGACATAAACTTAGGCAGATACGTCATTACCTGAAATACGCTTCTTGTCACGTCGGAGCGGACCTCGTTGAAAAACAGTGCCAGGATAATGGGCATCGGGAAGCCAAAGCACAATCCGTAGAAGGAAAGCAGGAACGTATTTCTAAGTGCCCGCCAAAATTCGGTTGAAATGTTGCTTCCGCCTACCAGGAGCTGCTTAAAGTAAGAAAAGCCCGTAAACAGTCTCTGGGACACCGGCAGGATCTCGTCGTAACGCTTAAAGCATCCCAACAGCTCGTACATGGGAAAATAGCGCCAGAACAAAAATACCAGCAGCATGGGAAGCAGCATCAGGTATAATCGCCAATCCTTCAGGATCGTTCTTCCGACGTGGAGCCAGAAATGCTTTTCCACGTCATCCCGGACCACCTGTTCCGGATTTTCCCGATAGGTCTTGGTCGCTTCGTCATAGATCAAATAATCCGCAGCCTTCGCACTCATTGGATTTCCTCCTTCTCTGCTTCCATCTGCGCGTGCAGGCGGACCAGATATTCCCTCTGGTCCTCCATGATTCCGTCAAGTCTTCGTGCGATCCAGAGGATCACGGCCGTAAATACGTAGGACAGGGCATCGGTGGCGTAAAACATGACACCGTCCCGAAGGGTTCCGCCAAGGATCAGGGCCGTCACCGCCCTCCCCGTCTGCATCATCAGCAAGGTAAAGGCTCCAAAGCCCATGGTCCAGATCACGTTTCCCCGGACCTTTTTCTCGGTGACAAGCTTTAGGAAAGCCAGCGCCGCCATTCCAAACAGATTCCCGATGCAGTAGATCAAATATTGCTTTGGGGCTGCCCCCATGGCAATGCAAAGAGCAAACGCCCCTGCCAGGGCCGGAAGGAAAGCAAACCCCTTCCACCGCACCAGACAGATGGCGGTGAGAGCCGCCGTGACGGACACGGTGTAGAGCTGGTCCGGATACCACCTGCTTGCGGCAAGGGTGATCAGAAGCTCTCCGAAAAACGTCATGACCGTAAAGAAAAACAGGTCAATCCCGCGATATTGTTCAAATCGTAAACGTGGTCCCATTTTTCACGCTCTCCCATCCAAACGAGTCCGTTTCCCGTCCTCTTGCTGAAACTTGCCTTTGAAAATGTAAGCGTTTTCATTTCTTATTACAAAGATACCACGTTTCTCTCACGTTTTCAAGAAAAATAATCGAAAATTTAGCCGGGCTGCTTGCCAATGTAAGCCAGGATTCCGCCATCCACGTAAAGGATGTGTCCGTTCACCGCATCCGATGCGTCTGATGCCAGGAAAACGGCGGGTCCCTGAAGCTCTTCCGTCTTCAGCCACCTGTTGGCAGGCGTCTTCGCGCAGATAAACTGGTCGAAGGGATGTCTTGAGCCATCCGGCTGGATCTCGCGCAGGGGAGCCGTCTGAGGCGTCTCAATGTAGCCGGGTCCGATGCCGTTACACTGAATGTTGTACTGGCCATACTCGGAACATATATTTTTTGTAAGCATTTTCAATCCGCCCTTTGCCGCTGCGTAAGCCGACACGGTCTCTCTTCCAAGCTCGCTCATCATGGAGCAGATGTTGATGATCTTGCCGTGCCCCTTCTTGATCATGGAAGGCAATACTGCCTTGGATACGATAAAGGGAGCATTCAGGTCTACGTCGATGACCTTGCGGAAGTCTGCCGCGCTCATCTCCGTCATGGGAATTCTTTTAATGATGCCGGCATTATTAACAAGGATATCGATAACGCCAACCTCCGCCTCGATCTTTGCCACCAGTGCCTGTACCTGCTCCTCGTCCGTTACGTCACATACGTAGCCATGGGCCTTGATGCCTTTTTCCTCGTAAGCCGCAAGACCCTTGTCCACCAGCTGTTGATTGAGGTCGTTAAAGCATACCGTGGCGCCTGCCTCCGCATAGGCGGACGCAATGGCAAAGCCAATGCCATAGGATGCTCCGGTTACCAGTGCGATCTTTCCTTCCAGTGAAAACTTATTTACAAATGACATGTTGTTCTCCTTTCCTTCCGGCCTTCAAGTCCGGACGTCATAACGTTACTCCCTGCTTAAAGATGGCCATGTCGTGGAATCCGGCCACCTCGCTGTTTACTTTTTTGCCGCCGGCCACTTCCAGGACGTAAGCAAAAAGCTTCTCGCCCTCCGTCGCCAGGTCACCCTCTTCCACCAAAACGCCCGCATTGTAATCGATCCACCGCTTCTTCTTAGAAGCCAGGGGCGAGTTGCTGGAAATCTTCACCGTGGGCACCGGCGCCGCAAATGGCGTTCCCCTGCCCGTGGTAAACAGGATGATCTGTGCCCCGCTTGCAGCAAGGGCCGTGGCTGCCACCAGATCATTTCCGGGTGCGGAAAGCAGGTTTAGTCCCGGATTCTTCACCTGCTCGCCATACGCGAGAACGCCTCTTACGGAAGTGCTGCCGGATTTTTGCGTGCAACCCAGCGACTTGTCTTCCAGGGTGGTGATCCCGCCCTTCTTGTTCCCCGGAGAAGGATTTTCGTAGATCGTCTGATGGTTTTCCTTGTAATAATTCTTAAAATCATTGATCAGGCAAACCGTCTGGTCAAATAATTCCCTGCTTTCGCACCTGTTCATCAGGATAGTCTCCGCCCCGAACATCTCGGGTACCTCCGTCAGGATGGTGGTTCCGCCCTTTCCTGCCAGAATGTCGGAGAACCGGCCCACCAGTGGATTGGCGGTGATGCCGGAAAAGCCGTCGCTTCCGCCGCACTTCATGCCGACGATCAGCTTTGACGCGCTTACGCGCTCTCTCTTTGCCGTTGCCGCATGGTCTATGAGTTCCTTCAGGATCCTTTCGCCCTCCGCGATCTCATCCTCCACGTCCTGGCAGACAAGAAAGCGCACCCTGCTCTCATCATAGCCCTCCAGATAAGGCATCAGCACGGGAACGTTGCTGTTTTCACATCCAAGCCCCAAAACCAGAACGCCGCCGGCATTGGGATGCCGTATGAGGTCTGCCAGGAT
>ONSO01000152.1 GCA_900320485.1 uncultured Lachnospiraceae bacterium
ATGCTTTCCCTTCTTGCGTTCTTCAATAGGCATGTTTTCTCCTTCTCAGGAGGATACCTATCCATTATACCATTGTCTGACTAACTTATGGATTTAACAATAAAACCATAAATTCGAATTTCAATTAAGTAGAATATTAAAAAAGTATTAAAAAAGTTGCTATGGCATTAGTATATTTTTTTAGCGAGTTCTACCAATTCCTTTTTATCCAGTATACCCTGAATGGTAAATAGCTCTCCGTTTTTTCCCTGCCACACAATCACGTTTGGTTCCCCAGCGTTTGAGGATATGTAAAGATCCGCTTCCGTCCCGTTTATCTTGGCAGAGTCGTTAGGTTTACTTTCATCGGAAAGAACGCTAAAAGCGCCGTCATATTCGGAATTCATGACCGTGAAAAACAGCATCGCTCCGTTGTCGTTTACGTATGCCTCGCTTATTCTTTCCTCAGATTCCATTCGTTCTAACAGACGATACCCTTCCGGCACGTTACCTTCCAGCGTGTAAGCTCCTATTTCAGCGGGCTCCCCCGCTTCTTTTTGATAACGAAATTCATTGTGCGTAAATTGTTCAACAAACCATCTCATAAAGTCCGCCCTGGCCTTCTCGCTAAAGCCAAGCACCATTCCTCCGGTTAAACCAAGCACGACAAACACAACTGCAACAATCCTCTGTGCATAAAACCTGACCGGATGTTTTTCCCTTTGAATGAGCTTCTTCATGTTTTTACAAAACTTCGGAGAAAAATCATGATTCCATTCCTTTTGGGGAAGTCGCTCTAGCATGTAATCCTGCGTCGCGATCAGCACTTCCCTTATTTGTTCGTCAGTCATTATAAAGTCCCTCCTCTCGGCACAGTTTTTTTAATCGGCTCCTTGCCCTCGTCAAGGCTTTTTTTACGGCTTCCACTGATATATGTAGCATTTTAGAAATCTCCTTATATTGGAACCCATATACATACTTCAGCATAAGAACATCCCTTTCCCTGTCAGGAAAACTCGATATTTTCCCGTACAGGGAATCATCCTCTGTGTTTTCTTCCTTCGAATACTCATAGGGGAAATTTTCATCGTATGTTTCTTCCTTCTGCAACCTTTTCTTTTTATCCCGGTATATGTCGATCGCGGCGTATCTGGCCGCACATATTACATACCACTTAATGCCGCCTTGTTTCATATTCTGAAGCTTGTCTAAATTACTCCAAATTCTAAAAAAGGCATCCTGTACGGCATCCTCTGCATCGTCTTCATCCTTTAATATGGCATAGGCCTGTCTATGCATCTCCTGCCGATATGCTTCATAAAGCTCCTCAAGCTTGATTTTCTCATCTTCATTTTCAACAATAGTAAACATGCAAAGCATAAATCATCGCTCCCTTAAACAATTTGTTTGCTTTCTGTCCCCTTATTAAATGACATGTTGAATTCTTCTTCATGCGTGGAGCTCATCACGGCAAAAACAAGCATGTCTCCGTCAGCACCTCTGTATACCTCTTTGCCTCCCGAACCTTCGTCCGTTTTCTCAGAGTGAAATTATCTCCTTTATAACATTTATAGGTTTATATTTCAATAGTCATTTTCACATTTATTACCAGTCGCCTTGTTCCGTGGCTTTAAACCACCTCACGATGCACAACGCTTCCCTAGGCACTGCTGGCGGACATAAAAAGAGCGGGTGATGGGAATCAATTTATCCGTCAAGATTGTTGCATTATAGAATTAGTAACGTTCAGATACATAAATACGGCAAGGTAAATGCTATGGCAATCTATAAATTTGAAAACAAAAAACCCGGCGCCGTACGTGAAGTCATACAGCGCCGAGTCAATCTTTATCTAATAGAAAAAAATGCTTTTATTCCCATACTTCAATTGGCGTCGCCTGATAAACGAAGATCATGGCGTCATATTTCTCTATGGGTACGTGTTTAAGCTGATGTAGCTTTTTTACAAATTTGTACAAGGAGTTATATCGTTCCCCAAGGCTTCCCATGGAAACCTTGCTGCGGATCACTTTGCCGAGCTTACTGTCTGCGTTTACCTTTGCGAAATCCAGATAGTATTGATTTTCCGGAAGGCTTTTCACCTGATATGCCAGCTTGTCATCGGAACAGAGATGAAGAATGTCTCTGCTTCCACTTGCTCCTCTGATATTATCATCCGTTACGTAATAGTCCGTCCCGATGGTAAAATAGGCGTCCCCGTATTCTTCCTGAAGGAAAACTCCAAGGAAGGTAAAGGCCGTAGCCTGAATCTGTGACATGTGGTCGTTATGGCAGCTGATCATCAGTGCGCCGTTATGTTCTCTCTCCTCAATTTCCAAGGCCCAGGATACATTGTTTTTCATCATCTCGTCGCGATATTTGTGAGAGAAGTTCTCCGTCTCACGGTAATGCAGGTAATACTCAAGATTTACTGCGGCCCGTACAAAGGTCTCGTAGGCCTCCGTTCCCATGGCCTTTTTATACTCCTCCCCATGCTCCTGAGCGTCACTTTCCAGCTCTTTCAAAAAGTCGAGGATTTCATTTAATTTGGAAGGCTCGTACTGATCCTCCTCTTGGCCAAACCACTGGTCAATTTTTGCAGAATATCCGGAAGTATCGCCGATCTTTTCATAACCTTTTTTCAGGATCTTGATACATCTCGTATCGTATTGTATGTCCATGCCGTAGATGCGTACTTTATCGCCTTCGGCGGCCTTTTCATTATATTCTCTCATCCAGGAAATCAGCTCTGCCATCTGATCCGTACGGTAGATCTTATATCCCAGGAGTTTTACCATTTCCTTTAAGTCTCCCTCGCCGCCTTGTACGTACTCATTGATCAGAGCGCAGCCGCCCATGTCGCCTTCCAGCATAAAGGCTCTTACGTTGGTAGTTTCTACCAAATGCTTAAAGACGTCCAGCTTTAGCTCCTGAAACTCTTTGTTTCCATGGGTTGCCTCGCCCAGGGCTACAATCCTTGTCCCTTCCGGAATTTGGATGCCGCTCAGGTCGGTTACCGCCTCGGCAAAGCCATCGATCTTACCGGGTTTAAAAACAGTCGGGAATGCTCCAAGATAGATAAGTGCTCCAATAATTACGGCAATGAAGATGATCCGGCCTATCCACTTATTTTTTTTCTTCTTTTCTTTTTTTTCCGTAACGTTATTTTTCATGACGTTCTCTCCTTTTTGCTTCAATCTTTCTTACGAAACAGATAATAGCATCTGGAGAGTCATGAAACCATGGATGGAGCTTACGATAACCTTACAATTTTGTAAGGTTGCCTTCATCATGATAAGGATGACGCATAAACGTGACGTAAAAGATGATCCCAACCAGGGTGGTAATGGTTTCCGTAATGGGGAAAGTCAGCCAAAACAGGGAAAGTCCATAACGGGAAAATACGTACCCTAAGGGAACAAAGAGCACCATGGTCCGAAGGATGGTCAACAGGCAGCTTCTGACTCCTGCTCCCACTGCCTGAAAATAGACGGGAAAGATCAGCGAGGTAACCATGGGCAGAAAACTGATCCCTATAAAGTGAAAGCCTAAGCTTCCAATCTCGATCACCAAAGGATCCTTTGAAAACACCCGGAGCATTTGAGCCGGGATCAGTTCAAAACAAAGCGTGCCAAGAAACATCAGCGCCAACCCAAAGCCTATGGAAGAAAACAGCGTATTTCTGCATCTGCGGATTTTTCTTGCCGCGTAATTATAACTCAGGATCGGCACAATGCAGGTTTGCATGGATCCCAAGGGGATAAAGAAAAAGGTTTGCCATTTGTAATAAAGTCCCAGCGCCGTTACGGCCTGGTCACTAAAATCCGATAAAATAAGGTTCAGCCCCATGATGTAAAAGGTATAAGCTGACTGCATCAGCATGTTGGGAATGCCAAGGGCCAGAATTTTCTTTACGTGATGCAAAAAAAATGTGGCTGAGGAAGCTTTGCGGTATCCTTTTTTGAATACTATGGCCGCTGCCACAAATTGTCCCAATATGGTTGCCACGGCTGCACCGCCGATTCCAAATCCATGCAAGTTTCCAACTCCAAAAATCAAAAGGGGATCTAAAATAACGTTTGCCAATGCCCCGGCAATCTGTGCCGTCATGGGAGTTTTTACGTCACCTTCTGCCTGTAGGATTTTTGTCCAGATGCCTTCCAAAAAGAGGCCGATGCCGCCGACACAGACGATCCTGCCATATAGAATTACCTGTTTGGCAATCTCCGGAGAATCCGTATTCCAACCGGCATAGGTTGGCAGGAAAAACCAGAAAACAAGGGCAAAGACTGCCCAAACTCCAAGTATAAATGGAGTACCGACACCTGCATATTCCTGTGCCTCCTTAGACTTACCCATACCCATTTTTGCAGCCATGACGGTATTTACGCCAACGCCGGTACCTACGGCAAGGGCGATCATCAAAAGCTGGACGGGATAAATTATGGACAGCGCCGTCAATCCTCTTTCGTCATACCGGCCAACAAAAAGACTGTCCACAATGTTATATAGTGCCTGAATCAGTTGCGCCAGCATGACCGGCGGTGCAAGATGAAAAATGATCCCTGTTACGGGATCATTTCCAAAATCTATTTCTCTTTTCATGATAAGTCCTTTTTAATTCTCTAGTTTTCCTCTTGATCCTTAGCGTACAGGAGTTTTAGGAGGATGGGGGTAGAGATGCTGGACACAATGATCAGTAAAATCACGGCGGTAAAGTATACAGGCGTAAGCAGACCTACGGACAAACCCTTTTGGGACACAATGAGGGCTACCTCACCGCGGGTCATCATGCCGACTCCGATCTTCAGGCTGTCCTTAAAGCTGAACCTGCAGATCTTTGCCATGAGGCCGCAGCCGATGATCTTAGAGATCAGGGCCACCAATACAAATCCGATGGAGAAGATGATAATGCCGCCGTCCACGCTGTCGATGCTGGTCTTTAAGCCGATGCTGGCAAAGAATACAGGCCCAAACAGCATATAGGAGTTGATGTCGATCTTCTCGTCAATGTACTGGGAATCCTGAATGGAGCAGAGGATGATCCCGGCAACGTAAGCACCGGTAATGTCCGCAATGCCAAACCATTTTTCTGCCGCATAGGCAAAAGCAAAGCAAAGTGCAAGGCCAAGGATCGGGATTCTCCTTGTATGAGGATAGCGGGCATCCAGCTTCTTAAATACGTAATACAATATAAATCCCACGCCAATGGCAGCAAGGAAGAACAGGATAGTGGAAATCACCACGTTCATGGGATTAGAATCGGGATTCTTAAATCCAATGACAAAGGTGAGGACGATAATGCCAATGACGTCGTCGATGATGGCGGCGCTAAGGATGGTAGTGCCGACCTTTCCCTTTAACTTTCCAAGCTCTTTCAGAGCCTGAACCGTAATGCTGACGCTGGTTGCAGTCATGATCACGCCTACAAACACTGCTTTATAAAAATCCTCGGAGCCCCAGGGAGCCACGCCGTAAAGTCCCATGTAGAGAAGCGTACCGCCAAGGAGCGGCACAAACACGCCGGAGCAGGCAATGAGAAATGCAATGGGTCCGGTCTTCATCAGATCCTTAAGGTTTGTTTCAAGACCTGCAGAAAACATCAGAAGTACCACGCCGATCTCTGCCATCTGGGTCAGGAAATCCGTCTGCTGTACTAATCCTAAAATGCTGGGGCCGATGAGTAATCCCGCAATGATCTCGCCAACTACCTGCGGCGCCTTAAGCTTTCTCGCTATAATGCCAAAAATCTTCGCAAAAATCACTATAATTGCCAAATCCCTAAATATCACGTAAGCTTCCATTTTTTCACCTGATTTCCTTTGTTTTACTCAGCTTTTCTTGTAAAGCTTTATTTTTCTGCCTTTGTAAGCATATTTATTATACACGTAAAAAAATAAAAATCAAGGTTTTTGCACAAAGAAAAAGGGTCAGCCCCAAACGGGCCGGCCCTTTGCCTTATTTATTTCACTTTTTCTTTATTCGTCCTCTTCTTCCTTTGGAAGGTTGATCTCCTTATCCGGATCATCCTCAAAGTCATCAAAGGCTTTCATTTCGGATTCCGCATATTCCGCGTCAATGCTGGCTTCCGCATCCTCCACGTTCTCAAATTCCTGATTGCCGTCGGAAATCTTTTCGCGAACCTTGGCAATCTGGGCGATCTTTACGCCTTCCTTCAGGTTCATCATTTTCACGCCGGAGGTAATTCTTCCAAGCTTGGAGATATCCTGCATGCGAAGCTGGATGATAATGCCTTCCGTGGTGATCATCATGATCTCATTTTCATCATTTACGGCCTTAACGCCTACCACAAATCCTGTCTTTTCCGTGATCTTGTAGCATTTTACGCCCTTGCCTCCACGCTTTTGAGCTTTGAAGTTATCCGGTGCCTGTCTCTTGATATAACCAAGATTGGTCCTTGAGATCACCGCCGGGGTATCGGGAATAAGATCCTCGTCACTCAGGTCGAACTCATCAAAACCTATCTTTTCACTTCAATGAGTTCATCGTCATCCCGAAGATTAATGGCTGCCAGGCCGTTCTTTCTAACGTTTTCATATTCCACCAGGGAGGTCTTCTTTACAATGCCCTTTCTGGTCACCATAAAAAGATTTTTGTCCTCTTCGTACTCCTTAATGGGGATCATGGCAGTGATCTTTTCACCAGCATTTAGCTGAAGCAGATTTACAATGGCAGTTCCCCTTGCAGTCCTGCCGGCTTCCGGAATCTCGTAAGCCTTCAGGCGGTATACGCGGCCCATGTTGGTAAAGAAGTTCAGGTAGTGATGATTTGTGGTCATCAGCAGATCCTCGATATAGTCATCTTCAATGGTCTGCATGCCCTTGATTCCCTTGCCGCCGCGGTTCTGGGCTTTGAAATTATCTACCGTCATGCGCTTAATGTATCCAAGCTTTGTCATGGCAACAACAGTATTTTCGTGAGGGATCATGTCTTCGATGGAGATGTCAAATTCGTCATATCCTATCTTGCTTCTTCTGTCGTCGCCATATTTAATGGCGATGATCTGGATTTCTTCCTTGATGACGCCAAGGAGGAGCTTCTCGTCTGCCAAAATGGCTTTCAGTTCCGTGATCTTTGCCACTAATTCCTTGTGCTCGTCCTCCAGCTTTGCTCTTTCCAAACCTGTCAGGGCACGCAGTCTCATGTCAACAATGGCCTGCGCCTGTACGTCGGAAAGCTCAAATCTTTCGATCAGGCGGTCTTTTGCTTCCTGCGTATTCTGGCTGCTGCGGATAATGGATATCACTTCGTCAATGAAATCCAGCGCC
>ONSO01000115.1 GCA_900320485.1 uncultured Lachnospiraceae bacterium
GGAGTCAATAATAGAGAAATCCAAGAGTACACAATATGATTTGAGGTGCAAACAAATATGAAGTTTCGTTATATACCGGCATTTGTCATGCTGTTGGCCGGATTAGTATGTTGTATTCTGAGCGTGGTACAGAGATGGCCTGTTCAGATGAGTCTTGTTGTTCTTATTATTGTTCTTTTGGTGTTTTATATTATTGGTCAGATTGCCGCACAGGCAATCGGCAAGGTTTATGCGGAGCATATAGCCATGGTGGAAGCGGAAAAGAAGAGAATTGAGGCACAGGAAGAGTTGCTCAGACAACAGGAAGAAGAGCGAAAGAAGGAAGAAGAAAATCGCAAAAAAATGGAAGAGATGGCAGAGATGGAATTCGATGAGTAGGAATGATACAGGGGGATAAGTAGCCGATGAAAGAAGCCGAAAAAAGGAAATTGTGGGAACGGTATCAACAGACGAAATCGCCCGAAATCCGTGAGCAATTGATATTGGAATATGCGAATGTGGTGAATTTGGTTGCCGGACGTCTTGGTATGTATTTGGGGTATACAGTCGAGTATGATGACTTAGTCGGATATGGGATTTTTGGGCTGATTGATGCCATTGATAAATTTGATTACGAGGGAGAAGTCAAGTTCGAGACCTATGCGAGCCTTAGGATCCGGGGCGCCATTTTGGATCACGTCCGGAAGATGGACTGGATCCCAAGGACCATCCGGCAGCGGCAAAAGAAGGTGAATCTGGTAGTAAAGGCCATTGAACAGGCAAAGGGAAGAACTGCCAAGGACGAGGAAGTGGCAACGGCCCTGGGGATCAGCCTGGCGGAATACCTGGAGTGGCAAAACCAGATGAACGTATCCGGCATCATTTCACTGAATGAGTACATGGAACAAGGAAGTGACGTAAGTCAGGAATCCGGTCAGGGTACCACGTCACGTTTTGAAAGCCCCGAAGAAAGCTACGAAAAGAAGGAACTGGCCAAGGCGCTCAGCGAGGCCATGGAACTTTTAACGGATAAGGAACAGAAGGTGATCACTCTGTATTATTTTGAAGATCTGACGCTAAAGGAAATCAGCAACGTCCTTGACATTTCCGTATCCAGGGTTTCCCAGCTTCACACCCGTGCACTTCAAAAGATGCGGACAAAGATGGGAAATTACGTGGGAGTTCTCTTCAAACAATAAAGCACAAAGAATACAAAGGATGGTTAGGAGTAACGGAACATGGGTGGGATTGAAATCGCTATCATAGTCATACTGGTCTTTAGCGTGATCTGCTTTGCCGCAAGCTTTTGCGTTCCTGATAAAAAGCAGGAAGGCAGCGGGATCGACAAGGAACTTGCCATGCAGGAAGTGCATGAGATGGTGGAAAAGGAAATGGAGAACGTCAGGGAGCCCTTAAATGAAATTGCGACGGAATACGTGCAGTATGCGTATGACGGGGCCGCAAAAAACATAGACGACCTGACAAATGAAAAGATGTTTGAGCTTACGGGTTATTCCGATAAGGTTCTTCGTGAGATCAAAAAGGAAGAGGAAGATCTTGTCATGCTTCATCAGGTGATGAAGGATGAAGGGGATAATCTGAGAAAGACGGTGACCGCCGCGGGAAAGGCTGCAAAAGTCATGCAAGATTCAATCCATGCGCCCGGTGGAGGTATCTTATGGGGGTGGCAGCGTAAAGATCGCCCCCATGGCTTCCGGAGTCAGTGAGAAAAAGGCGGGAACGAAAAATGCAAAGGGATAAAAATGCAGAGCTGAAGTTTTATTTGCGAGGCGTGGCCACGGGCGCTGCCGTCGCAGCGGCGGTCATGGGCATCGCCTTTTATGGTCAGCCCAAGGAAGGTGGGGACGGTTCTCCTTCCGGGCAGACGACCGTGATCGAGAACACGGAAGATTCCTTAGAAGCCAAGGCATCTGAGGGCAGCGAGGCAACACAGACCACGGAGCCTTCGGAGAGCAGCGAGGCAACACAGGCCACGGAGCCTTCGGAGAGCAGCGAGGCAACGCAGGCCACGGAGCCTTCGGAGAGCGGCGAGGCAACACAGGCCACGGAGCCTTCCGAGAGCGTTACCATTACCATAGTAAGGGGAAGCAGTTCCTATACGGCGGCGAGACTTCTGGCGGAAGCCGGCATGGTGGAAAGCGCTAAGGATTACGATGCTTACCTATGCAGGAACGGCTATGATAAGAAGATCAGCGTGGGAACGTTTGTGATCCCCGCAGGGAGCACGGAGGAAGAGATCGCCCTGATCATCACCGGCGGACGGTGACGCTTGTCAATTCAGACTTGAAAACGAAGAACGCGAAAACGAAGAACGCGAAAACGAAGAACGCGAAAACGAAGAACGCGAAAGAGATCACGGAAAACGAAAGAAATCTAAGAAATCCGAGAAAAACCCCTTGCATAAGGGGTTTTCTTATGGTATAATCGAGCCGTTGCAAATAAACACGCGGCTTTATTCGAGGGTGGTGCGCCTTTAAGGTCGTAGCCCAAGGAGTTTGTAAGATGCCTTGTAACGCGGGCTATTACGGTAAAAGCTAAGCGGAAGAAAAAACCAAACGGAGGTAAGAAAAATGAGCGTTATTTCTATGAAGCAGTTACTTGAAGCAGGTGTTCATTTCGGACATCAGACCAGAAGATGGAACCCTAAGATGGCTCCTTACATCTTCACCGAGAGAAATGGTATCCACATCATCGATCTTCAGAAGTCCGTAGGCAAGGTTGACGAGGCTTACAAGGCAATTTCCGAGATCGCTGCACAGGGTGGCACCATTCTTTTCGTTGGTACCAAGAAGCAGGCACAGGATGCGGTTAAGACCGAGGCTGAGCGTTGCGGCATGTACTACGTTAACGAGAGATGGCTCGGCGGCATGCTGACCAACTTCAAGACCATCCAGTCCCGTATCGAGAGACTTCACAAGATCGAGACCATGTCCGAGGACGGAACCTTTGACGTACTTCCCAAGAAGGAAGTGATCCAGCTGAAGAAGGAATGGGAGAAGCTGGAGAAGAACCTTGGCGGTATCAAGAACATGACCAGAATTCCCGATGCAATCTTCGTAGTAGATCCCAAGAAGGAGAAGATCTGTGTTCAGGAGGCTCATGCACTTGGCATTACCCTGATCGGTATCGGCGACACCAACTGTGATCCCGAAGAGCTGGATTACATCATCCCCGGCAATGATGACGCCATCAGAGCCGTAAAGCTGATCGTTTCCAAGATGGCTGACGCAGTGATCGAGGCTAACCAGGGCGAGGCAGTTTACGCAGCTGAGGACGTTGCCGCAGAAGCTACCGACATCGAGGAAGTAGCTGCAAACGAGCAGTAATCGCAAACAAGCGCGCGTAAGCGTGATGGGATCCCGAAAAAATAAAATATCAGAAAGGTGGACAAATACATGGCAGAAATTACCGCATCCATGGTAAAAGAGCTGCGTGAGGTTACCGGCGCAGGCATGATGGATTGTAAGAAGGCCCTTACCAAGACCAACGGAAATTTTGATGAGGCCGTAGAAGAGCTTAGAAAGAGCGGAGCAGCAAAGGCAGAGAAGAAGGCCAGCCGTATCGCGGCAGAAGGCATCACCCGCGTTGCTACCGATGGAGATAAGATCGCAGCCGTTGTTGAAGTTAACTCTGAGACCGACTTCGTTGCTAAGAACGAGAAGTTCCAGACTTACGTTGAGCAGGTTGCTCAGCAGGCTGTAAAGTCAAACGCTAAGAGCATGGATGAGTTCATGGCTGAGCCTTGGATCGGAGATGCTTCCAAGACCGTTAACGAGGCCCTTGTTGAGATGATCGCAGTGATCGGCGAGAAGCTGAGCATCCGTCGTTTTGAGAAGGTAGAGGCTAAGAACGGTTGCGTAGTAACCTACGTACACGGCGGCGGAAGGATTTCCGTAATCGTTGAGGCTGAGACCGCAAACGTAAATGATGCAGTAAAGGAAGCACTTACAAACATCGCAATGCAGATCGCTGCAATGAATCCTCAGTACGTAAGCAGAAGTGACATCTCCGAGACTGAGATGGCTAAGCTTCGCGAGATCACCATTGACAGCGCATTAAATGATCCTGCATCCCTTCCTAAGCCCATTCTTCAGAAGCTGATCGACAATGCAGTTTCTTCCAAGGCTTGGAGCGATGAGGACATTGCCATCTACGAAGAGAAGAAGAGCAACATGAACTTCCTGTTCAACTTCCTTTCCAAGGAGGCTGCCGCTACTCTTGCACAGGCTGCCCTTGCTAACAAGGAGGCTTACGTTGCAGACAAGATCTTCGCAGGTCTTGTTGAGGGCCGTATCTCCAAACACGTAAAGGAGATCTGCCTGCTTGATCAGGTTTACGTAAAGGCAGAGGATGGCAAGCAGAACGTTGCTGCATACCTTAAGAGCGTTGCGGCTGATCTGAAGATCGTTAAGTACGTTCGTTACGAGACCGGTGAAGGTCTTGAAAAGAAGAACGAGGACTTCGCTGCAGAGGTTGCCGCACAGCTGAAGTAATCGAAAACTTCTAACAAAATCATAAGATAATAAAAAACCCTTGGTGACGAAAGTCATCAAGGGTTTCTTTGTTGCTCCTTTTTATCCGGCGACAAAATACCAGGTCTTAAACCATTCCATGTGCTCCTTTACAAAGGCGCCGTTTATGGGTTGCCCGGAGAGAATGGGATAAAAGTAGAGGAAGAGACCGATCACCGCGGCCGCGTACAGGATGACTACGGCCCGGAAGCCACGCTTTGGAAGGGCTTCTTCCAGATTTCTGAAACCATATCCGATCATCAGTACAAGGAACACTACGCAAGGGAAATAGTGGTAAATAAACGTAAGTCTCGTCACAAAGAACCAGGGCAGGTACTGCGCAAAATAGCCGATCACAAGAAACAGTGCCCTGCGGTCCTTTTTACGGACGGCAAGGTAGATCATATACAGTAAGGCGGGAATGCCGACCCACCAAACCAGAGGATTTCCAAAGGAACTGATGCCTTCCCTAAGGCCGCCGTTCATGACGCCTGAGTAGTACCAGATGGGCTTGATCATGAAGGGCCACTCATAAAACGGGGAACTGAAGAAATGAGTGGCTTCCAGTTTGCTGTGGTAGGAATACATGGTTTCCTGATTATGCAGTGCGCGCTTTAAAAGTCCGTCTTCGGTGCCGTCCCTGAAAGGAACGTAGCTGAGAACGTAAATGATCAGCGGAATGACGACAAAGAAGATCAGGCAGAAAACGATCACCTTGATCACCTTATTTGACAGGGGATCTGAGGTGAGTGCCTTAAAAGAGAAGGCTTTTCCGCTCTTTAATACGGTCCCCTTGGCTTTTTTCCAATAAACGACAAACAGGTGCAGGAAGAAGAGAACGCCCATGCCAAGACCTGCGTAAACGCCCGTCCACTTGCTGGCTACGCCAAAGCCCATGGAGATGCCGCAGAGCCCCAAAGGGATCAGGAGGGACTTTAGCCGTGCCGTGGCAAAGTCCTGACAGAGGAACCGGTACAGGAAGTAATACATGCACAGGATGAAGAATACAATATATACGTCGATGGTGGCGATCCTTGTCTGTGCAAAATGCATGAAGTCAAAGGCAAAGATGAAACAGGTCAGGGCCGCGCAAGCCGTGCTCCCCATGAGCTTTTTCGCAAAGAGGTACAGTATCGGCAACATGGCGATGCCAAACAGGGTTCCGACAGTGCGCCAGCCAAAAGGCGTCATTCCAAAGAGGGAGATGCCTATGGAGATCAGGATCTTGCCAAAGGGCGGATGGGTATTTTCATAGCTTCGCATGCCCTGAAGAAATTCATAGGCCGTCCTTGCGTGATAGATCTCGTCAAAATAGGTGCTGTTGCGGAAGGAAGTCCGCTCAGGCAATAATTCCTGTTCATCAAACAATTCCGGATAATCGGCGGCGTTTTCCGGAAGTACCGGGAGGCCAAATCTGTCCTGAAATACCAGCTCTAAAATATGATAATTCTCATCCTGCGGCACCATGATAACTTTTGCGGAAGGCCGCAGGAGATCTTGCTTTTTCCAGCAAAAGACCGTGTCAAGGGTATAAAGGGCAGAGCCTTCTTCTTCCTCCGCCGGCTCAGCTGACAGACATTGGATCAGATAACGCTGGTCATGCGTGGGCGCGATATAGTAGGAGAAGGAAACAGGTTCTTTTCCTTCGGGGAAGGTAAACGTCATCTCTGAGCTTTTTGCCGCGTGATAATAGCTCTGGGGTGCAACCTTATCTCCGAGATCCCGCAGGGCAAAAACGGAATAAATGAGGGTGATCAGGATCATGAGTAAAAAGTCCAGTCTCGTCATGCGAGTATTTACGTCTTTGATCCGAAGGGCTTTTTTTACTTCCCTAACGTTGGAAGACTGATTGACGGTAGCAAGTTCTTTCTTTGTCTGGAGCCGCAAAAGGACGAAATAAAATCCCAGGGCACCAACGGTCATGCCAAGTCCCACGATCTTAAAAATGGGGTTATTCTGATCATAATTGGAAGGATCATAGAAAAACAAAACGTGGGCCGTATTGCAAAAATGCAGGTTTGTCAGCAGGATGCTGACGAGGGGATAGCCTATGCGGAGCACGGGAGAGAGCCCTTCCTTCTTATCAGACGCGTTTGCGCCGGAGGGAGTGGAAGCAGCTGACATCTGCCGCGAGGCAAATCCGGTAAAGCCAAGCAGTAAAAGCGGGATCATGGGATACAGATATCTTTCATGCATCCTTACGCTAAAGGTAAATACGGTAATGATAAGAAAAGCTGCCACCACGTAATGCTTGCCATATAGGGTACCAAGCCGGAGACCCAGGATTATGGCAAAGGAAGCGGCAAGGACAATGGCAATAAAGCCCCAGGTACTGCATGGGAGCGGCCCGACCATGGTTGTCTGCGGGTACCAGTTAAGCCCTATGCCGGCCCAGAAATTATAGGCATTAACGGAGGCATAAGGGTAGGATGCAAGGGTGTCAACGTACTGCGGGATCACGTTTTCCATGCCAAAGGGCGTTGCCAGAAGCAGTACGGCGATCACCGTAAGGAGACCATAGGCCATGGCCTTTGTCAGCATGCGGGAGGAGAAGCTTCCGCGAAAAACGTAGGTAATGATGCCAAGGATCAGTACGGGCGTAAAAACAAGCGTCTGCGGCTTAAGCAGGACGTCGAGTCCAAAGAATAGCATGGCCGGCAGGAGATTCTGACTTTCCAGAAATACGCAGGTCATGATCAGCAAAAGCGTATAAATGGAGTCGATCTGCCCCCAGAGACAACTGTTCATGAGTACAATGGGCTGAAATAAAAACAGTGATGCAAGGCAAAGACCGTGGCGCAGGCCGAGGCGCTTTGTGCCGACCTTATAAAGCACGTATCCGATGCCGAGATCCGACAGGATGGCCGGGAGCTTTAGAAGGACTACGTGAGTTGCACTGTAGGATGCCACGTGGAAGGTTTTCTTAATGAGACCGATCAGGTAAAGCACGTATAAATACAGGGGCGGATAATCGGAAAAGTAATCCTTTGCATAAAACCTGGAAGGCCCAAGGTCCGCCATTCGGTCTGCCCATGCGGAAAAACATGCAAAGTCTGCGCCAAAGCCTACGTAACTGGTTGACAGGACAATGCGCAGCACAAAGGCCAGGATAAAGAGCAGGGGGATGGTAAATTTTCCAATGGTGACGGGCTTCTCATGAATTTTGGGAATAACAAAATACCACGTGACAACGGAAAACAGAATGCTTAAAAAAATCCAAAGACGTAATGAACCCATGATGTCTCCTTAAAAATAACGTTTATATTTTCGCTAACGTTTGCTATAATTTTATATTATATCAGATAAGACGCAAAAGGCAAAGAGAGACATGAAGGAAAATAATCCGAATTTTATAGTGTTTGAAAACGTAAAGAAGGTCTATCAGACCGGTGAGGTAAAGATCGAGGCGCTGAAGGACGTGAGCTTTCACGTGGGAGAAGGGGAATTTTGCGTCATTGTGGGCGCATCCGGCGCGGGAAAAACTACCATTCTGAATATTCTCGGAGGCATGGATGCCTTGACGGAGGGAAGAGTTTTCCTGGATGGCGATGACGTTTCCCGATATGATAAGAGGCGGCTGACGGAATACCGGCGCTACGACGTGGGATTTGTCTTCCAGTTCTATAACCTTGTGCCAAACCTGACGGCCCTGGAAAACGTGGAGCTGGCGGCTCAGATCTGCAAGAATCCCCTGAACGCAGACATGGTCCTGGAGGAAGTGGGACTATCTGACAGAAAGAATAATTTCCCCGCGCAGCTTTCCGGCGGAGAACAGCAGAGAGTCGCCATAGCGAGGGCGCTGGCCAAAAATCCCAAGCTTTTATTGTGCGATGAGCCTACGGGAGCGCTGGATTACCAGACGGGCAAGGCCATATTGACGCTTTTGCAGGATACTTGCCGAAAGAACGGAAAGACCGTTATAGTCATCACTCATAATCAGGCGCTGTGTGCCATGGCTGACAGGGTGATCACGGTCAAAAGCGGCATGGTCGTGGAGGAAGTTGTCAATGAGGCGCCCGTGGACGTGGCGCTTATAGAATGGTAGTACGAGGAGAATACTAGCGTGAAACCATCCATGATTTGGAGGTCCGCACTGCGTGAGATCAAGGGGAGCCTTGGGCGTTTCTTGGCCATATTAGCCATAGTGGCCCTGGGCGTTGGGCTGTTTTCAGGCCTTAAGATCACCAGGACGGATTTCTATGAATCCATGAGAAAATACTATAAGGAAAAGTCTTTTTATGATTACCGGATCCTCGGAGAATTGGGATTTTCCGAGAATCAGGTTTCGTATTTTGCAAATCAGGCGGACGTAAAGACGGCGCAGGGAGCGCTTTCTTGTGATGCAATCTATTCCCTGGACGGTGGAACACAGTACGTGGGAAGGTTTCATTCCTTGACCACGGACGTAAATGAGGTGACGCTGGTGGAAGGAAGAATGCCGGAGGGCCCGGGTGAGTGCCTTTTGGACTCTCTGTCAGCGGGAAAGGGGAGCATTGGTAAGACCCTGCGCCTTAGTGATGACAACGATGAAGAGACGCTGGAGCAGTTCTCGGACAAAGAATATCTGGTTGTCGGCGTAGTGATCTCCTCGCTTTACGTACAGTTCGAAAGAGGAAATACCTCTTTGGGGACAGGCAGCGTTGATGCGTTTGTATACCTGCCCGGGGAGGCATTTACGGCAGATTATTACACGGAAGTTTACGTAAAATTCCGGCAGGATTTTCCGCTTTATTCCGATGAGTATGATGCCTTTATGAAAGAAAAGAAGAAGTCCTGGGAGGGAATCCTTGAAAAAGCCGGCCATGATCGTTTTTTGGAATTACCTGACGTGATCGCTGATGCAAGGAAAACCTTGGAGGAGAAACGTGGAGAGGCCGAAAAAGAATTGGCCGATGCATGGGAGAAGCTTTCGGAGGCAAAGGAGAAGCTGGAGGACGGCCGTAAACAGCTGGAGGACGGCAAAAAGGAACTTGAAAAGGGAAAGCAGGATCTGGAGACTGCAAAAAAGGAACTGGAAGACGCAAAAAAACTGATCGCCGAAAAGGTCACCTTTTTCGAAGATATACCAAAAGAAGTTAAGGATAACATGAATATTATTTTGGTTGATAGCTATGAAGAAATATATGAATTGTTATTTAGTAAAAAAAATAAAACTGCAAAATAATGCAGTTTTTTTAATATCTTATTATTTAAAGCATATTTTATATTGAATGGAGATGATTTTATTGATGCAAGTAATACCTTTTATAAAGGATATAACTTTTGATACTAAGATAAGTGAAATAACTAGTATTAGCTTAGAACATAATTTAAATCTTATAAATAATGATACTGTAACT
>ONSO01000153.1 GCA_900320485.1 uncultured Lachnospiraceae bacterium
CCGATACCGTCGTTACCCTGGGAGCCGATGGAGGCCTTCAGTTTGAGCATGTCAATCCAGGAGGCCTTGAACCAAGGTTCCTTGGAGATAATCCAGGCGGCACCGGCCGACCAGAAGTTACCCCAGCGGTGATTCGGATGGAAGCGGGAAGAAGCGTCATGCAAAGCGACGTAAAAGCAATCCTTTGTCCCGCGCTGGAAAGGGGGCTGTCGGGCAGGGGGATTCAAGCAAGGGCAGATACGCTCTTTTGGCAGCTCACGGAAGATGCTAAGGATTTGTACGTAAGTGCAAAAAATAGCGAGGCTCCATCTGGGGGGAAAGGCAACGTAAAAATGTTGTTTGCCTCGGATTCCTTTAAGGGGTCTCTTTCCAGCAAGGAGACGGCAGAACTCTTAACAAAGGCTGCAAAGGAAACGATTGAGAACGCAGAGTGCGTTAGCATTGCCGTGGCGGATGGCGGGGAGGGCACCGTGGACGCTCTTCTTGACGCCGCGGGAGGGGAGAGGGTTTACGTAACCGTCCATGGCCCGTTGATGGAGAGCGTTTCGGCATATTATGGCAAGCTTGATGAAAGAAGGGCCGTGATCGAGATGGCGGCGGCGTCGGGACTTACGCTTGTCCCGGATGATAAAAGGGATCCCATGCTGACAACGACTTACGGGACGGGAGAGCTTCTGATGGATGCATTGCAGAAGGGGTTTCGGGAGATTTACGTATGTATCGGCGGAAGCGCCACGAATGACGGTGGCATGGGATGCGCAAGGGCCCTCGGCATTCGGTTTTTGGATGAGAACGGACGGGAGTTAGAGGGCGCGGGAAAGAATCTGGAAAGAGTTTGCGCCATTGACCCGTCAGCACTGGATCAGCGCTGGAAGCAGGTAAAACTAACGGTTTTGTGTGACGTAAAAAATCCGCTTTGCGGAGAAAACGGGGCGACCCGCACCTTTGCACCGCAAAAGGGAGCCACGCCGCAGATGGTGGATGGTTTGGAACGTGGGATGCAAAGCTACCGTGACGTATTAAAAAGACAGTTCGGCGCAGATCCGGATATGCTTCCCGGGGCGGGAGCGGCCGGAGGCTTGGGGGCCATGCTGATGATCCTGCTTGGCGGCGAGATGCGCTCCGGCATCGAGACGGTTTTGGAGTTAAATAACTTTGACGGACTGCTCAAGGGTGTCGATCTGGTGATCACCGGAGAGGGGCGCACGGACTGGCAGAGCGCATGCGGCAAGGTCTTGCAGGGCGTTGGCGAGAGGGCGAAAAGGGCAGGCGTTCCCGTGATCGCACTCAGTGGCTGTCTGGGCCCGGGATATGAAAAGATTTATGAGCATGGTATCACCTCCGTCATGACGACGGTGAATGGCCCCATGTCCTTGGAGGAAGCCATGAGCCGAGCGAGGGAGCTTTATTATCAGGGAGCGATCAGGATGTTTCGCATGATAAAGGTGTTTGGATTGGTGCTCAAGGATAATGATCCGGTCAATGTTTTTTAGGAGAGCATGGGATATTCGCTTCGGACGAATCTTAATTATTTCAATAAGTGTTTGAAGGTGAAGATACCGACGGGCGAATGGATGATAAGAAAAAGGAGGAGGGAAAAATGGTAGACGTTAAGGGAAGGTGGGCATTGATCACCGGAGCGGCGAGAGGAATTGGATATGGCGCGGCAATCTTTATGGCACAAAGGGGCTGTAATCTGATCCTGCACGGAAGAGATGCGGCGCATTGTGAGAAGGTTCTTTCCGAGGTGCGTGCGCTGGGTGTGGAGGCATATGCCTTTGGCGCAGAACTGTCGGAACCGGCACAGGTTGGCAAGATGCTGGAGGAAATCGATAAGTTGGGGGTTCCCGTGGATATCGTGCTCAACAATGCAGGGCTTCAGGTGGCTTATCGGACGGAGTATCTTTCCACGCCGGTATCGGATTATGAGACAAGCTTTTACGTGAATACCATTTCGCCCATGATGATCACCTATCATTTTCTGCCGAAGATGAAGGAGCGTGGTTTTGGACGCATTGTAAATACCACAAGTGGCATTCGCCGTGAACCCGAGCAGGCAGGATACTCGGCCAGCAAAGCAGCGCTGGATAAGGTGACCATGGATCTTGCCTCCGTATATGACGGTACGGACGTGATGATCAATCTGACGGATCCCGGGTGGTGCCGCACAGACCTTGGCGGACCAGCTGCACCCAATTCGCCGGAGAGTTCTTTGCCCGGCGTGGTTGTTGGAGCCTTCCTGGATGACAAGAAATCCGGAAGATGCCTGGCGGCGGGATATTTCCACGGCATGACGCTGGAAGAGGCCGTTGAATACGCGCAGACGAGTGTACCGAAGTATCTAGGCTCATTAGATTAACGTGCCAGAGAGAACCGTCCCCGGTGGCAGAAACGTGCCAAGGAGAACCGTCCCCGGTGGCACGAAAAGGAGAAGGTGCAGATGCATCACAATTTTTTATTTGATCTTGATCAGACTTTGCTCGATTTTCATGCTTCGGAGGAAAAGGCGCTAGAGATAGTGATTACGGCAAACGGGNTATAGGCATTTTAAGGCGTATAACAAAGCGCTTTGGCAGGAGCTGGAGAAGGGTACGATTTCTCGAACGGAGCTTTTTGTCAAAAGATTTACGGATCTTTTTGAGTTTTGTGAAGGTGATCATTCAGGGTTGGAGCCCCTTAAGGTGAATGGTGAATTCATTTATGCAATGTCGCAAAACGGAGTGCTTATGGAAGGGGCGCTTGAGTTTATGGAAAGAATCAAGACCACCATCAAGGAAGCAAGATGCTACGTGGTGTCAAACGGAGCAACCATCAATGCGGAGGGAAGGATCAAATCTACGGGGCTAGATAAGTATTTCGAGAAGGTCTACGTAAGCGAAGGGATGGGAGTTGTGAAACCTTCAAAAGAGTTTTTTGATATGGTGCTTGAGGGTGTGGCGGAGCCGAAGGAGACTTGCATTGTGATCGGAGACTCCCTCTCCTCCGACATGCTAGGCGCAAAAAATGCCGGATTGACTTCCGTTTGGTTTATGCCGGAGGGAGACGTGGAATCCGCCATGAAGGCATATGACATTGATTTCTGTGCTTCGTCCTTTGACGAATTGTATGAAGTTTTAAAGAATTGGGCATCGACTTGCGATGAAGGGAGACCGGAGGAGTTGAGGAAACCAATATGATCAAGAGGTATGAAACGTTTCCGGAGGAAGCCATGGAAATCAGAAAAGAGGTTTTCGTGGAGGAACAGGGCTTTGAAGATGAATTTGATGAGATCGATGCAGGTTGTATTCATTTCGTGGCCTTTGAGGGTGAAATGGCAGTGGGAACCTGCCGTCTCTTTTATGATGACCGGAAGGCATCCTATCTGCTTGGGAGACTTGCGATAAGAAAACCATGGAGGGGAAAAGGAGTGGGGGCGCTGCTCCTGGAGGAAGCGGAGAGGGCCGTGACCGAAAAAGGCGGGAGGAGTCTCATGCTTCATTCCCAGTGTGCGGCAAGTGCATTTTATGAAAAGAATGGATACCAAAAGATGGGAGAAATCGAGCTGGAGCAAGGCTGCCCGCACGTATGGATGGGGAAACGGTTTTGACGGGCAAGTAAGTGGAAAGAGAAAACGGACGTTTAAGCAAATTCACAGATAATAAGGAGCAAATATGGCGGAAGAATTTTTGACGTTGATGGCAGATTTTGATGATAAATCACAACTTATTATGAGCGGATGGTATGACAAATTGCAGGCGCAGGGCTTTACCGGAGTACAAACGCAGGGACTTCCGTTTCACGTAAGCATGGCAAGTTTTTCCGTGGACAAGGAGCAGGAAGTTGTTGAGGAAATGAAGGAATTGGCGAAGCGATTTTCGGAAATCCCGGTTCACGTCAGCCATATTGGATTATTTGCCGGCGGCAGGATTTTATATGCGGCTCCTGACATGAAGCCCGCAGATCTTTTGGGGCTTAGGCAAGCAATCAAAACAGAAACAAATGAGAGATTTCCCTGGACGCCGCATGCCACAATTCTGATAGATGACGCAAAGACCGTGCAAAAAGCGTTGCCAACATTGGTAGAACATTTCCAACCCTTTATGGGAAGGATAACAAAGCTGCATCTGTGTGCATTTTGGCCAACGAGAGAGATTGCCACGGTAATGCTTTCAAAGTGATGGGGAGGGGCAAAATGTCAAAGAGAAGATCCGTTGATCCAATTTATTCGATGTGCGTCCAGCCTTCTTTTATCATTGGAACGAATAATGAAGACGGGACGGCGAAATAAGTCAGACTGGATAGCGAAGGTTTATCGGGAGATCGGCTTATAGTCTAAGGGCTGGATCATGAGAGGGACGGAAGGTGAAGTACAAAAACGTAAAGCAGGCGGTGTTCCTGTCAAGGCCGAACCGGTTTATTGCAAGGGTGCAGGTGGATGGGCTGGAAGAACTGGTTCACGTGAAAAACACGGGGCGGTGTAAGGAGCTTTTGGTTCCGGGCTGCGAGGTTTGGCTGACGGATCCCGGAACGCCCGGCAGGAAAACAAAATATGACTTGATCGCCGTGAGAAAGGGAACCGGAGTATTGTTTAACGTTGACAGTCAGGCGGCGAATCAGGCGGCGAAGGAGTGGCTTATGACGCGGGGGTACGACGTGGTGCTCCCGGAGCATGCGTATGGGGAATCCCGCATTGATTTTTATATGGAGAAGGCGCGGAAGGGTAAGGCATTTGAAGGTAAGGAGTCAGAGGAGATAATTGACAGATATTTGCTGGAAATCAAGGGCTGTACTCTGGAGGTGGACGGCATCGGGTATTTTCCGGATGCGCCGACGGAGCGGGGCGTGAAGCATATGCGGGAGCTGATCAAAGCGCAAAAGGAAGGATATCATGCGGCGCTGGGGTTTGTGATACAGATGGACGGCGTCAGGGAGGTAAGGCCTAACGTCGAAACTCAGCCGGAGTTTGGCAAGGTCATGGAGGAGGCAAGGGCAGCAGGCGTGAAGATTTTGTTTTTTATCTGTCACGTGGAGCCGGACGGATTTGTGATTACGGAGGAAATAGAGGGATGAGAAAAATTTCGGCGGTAGTGATTGATCTGGATGGGACGCTGCTTCGGAAGGATAAAACAATCTCTGAGCGTTCACGGCAGGCATTGGAAAAATGCAGGGAATCGGGGGTGGCGGTGGTGGTCGCCAGCGCAAGACCGGAGCGAGTGATCTCGTGTTATGATGAGCTGAAGGCGGCGGATGCACTGATCACGTTGAACGGCGCCAGAATCCGGATCGGGGAACAGGTTTTTCATAATGGCATTCAGCGTGAGGATGGAAAGGCGTTGTTGGAACGATATTTAAGCCATGACGACTTATGCATTTCGCTGGAGACAAGCGACGGGATTTATGGCAATACCACGATTCCGGAATGGGACGTGATTGGAAGGACGGACCTTCTTTCCGTTATGGATGCGTGCGATCTGTATAAGATCTTGATTTCCGCGAAGGACAGGGAGAAAAAGATTGAGGACAGGGTACGCGGGGAGATTGGGATGTTGCGGCTGGAGGATCTGGTTTATTATTCTGTTTCGGAAGGGTGGTTGTATCAGATCATGAGCAGGACGGCGACCAAGTGGAACGCGGCGAAACTGGTACTGGGTATGCTGGGAAAGTCGCCGCGGGAGACGGTTTACTTTGGTGATGACAATGATGATTTTGAGTGTATTTCCAACATGGGATTGGGCGTTGCCATGGGAAATTCGATCCCAAGGTTTTTGGAGGTGGCGGACGAGATCGCACCCACCAACGAGGAAGATGGCGTGGCGGTGGTGCTGGAGAGACTGCTAAACGAGCGGGCGTAAGGCATGCTAACGTGCCACTGTGCCACTTGTGCCACGTGCCACTGGGGACGGTTCTTGTTGGCACAAACGTGCCAGGGAGAACCGTCCCCGTTGGCACTTTGTTTGGAGGTGACGTATGAGATATCAGAGGGATGAAGAAAGAACCTGGGTGAAAGATGAGGATGGGACGGTGATCGGATATATTGATCATCCGGAAGTGCGGCCAGGAGTTGTGAATTTGGAGAATACGATCGTAGAGGACGCATACTCGGGACGCGGGATTGCGGGTGAATTGACTAAAGCCGTGGCAGAGCAGCTTCGAAAGGATGGAATCAAGGCAGAGCTTTCCTGTTCGTATTCCATTCGGTGGTTTGCAAAGCATCCGGAATATGCGGACGTGCTGGCGGATCCGGAGGTGGAAGCTAAGAAGGCGCAAATGCTGGCGGGGCCGGCCTGTGGGATTCGAAGGAAACAATAGCTGGTGTCATTGAGGACGTGTGCCAATAGTGTGCCAACGGGGACGGTTCTCCGTGACACAAACGTGCCAGGAAGAACCGTCCCCAGTGGCACATGAGGAAGAACCGTCCCCAGTGGCACATGGGAAGAAATGAATTAAGGAAAGTGGGGAAAAATATGCTAATCAGGTCAAGGTTATATTTGATTGCCATTCTGTTGATGGTTTTATCGGTTGTCAATTTGATTTATTCAATAAAGAATAAGAATGCTGCAGTTTGCAGACTTTTTATTGTGGGAGGCGTTCTTGCCATTGTTTATCTTTGGGTTTCCATTTTTGCGGGACCACTTTTGTCGGTGGATTTTGGCTTTGAAATTTTTCTTTTTTATTTGTTCGGAGCCATTGCCACAATAGTGTACGTCATATCCATTGTAATCAATGCAGTCAAGCGAAAGTCCATCATGAAGACCTACTTTGCAACAGTGTTTTCCATACCTAAAGCGCTTAAGATCATCATGCTGATACTGATTATTTTGCCTATTCTGTTTGTCTCCGTACGTGTCATTCGGGATCGAATCCTTATTGCTACAAGTGATGCGATCGTGGTGTTCCATTCCAGTGGTAACGGTGGTATTGGCGACGGACATCTCTTTGCCTTTGGAATACAAGGGAAGAAATGTAAACAATTTGATCTTGGAATTGATCTTGCATTGGATGAGCTGGTTCCCCGGAATATGGAAAGAATCAAGCCAAGATGGGATGAAACGATCGTGGGAGAATACGAGATCATCATAGACGAGGATGAAATAATCACCATTATGAAAGAAAACCAAAAGATTTTTCGATATGACACATACAAACATGGTTTTTTTAATATCGACATAGAAGAGGGGTATTACAAAACAAAGTAACGTGCCAAGAAGAACCGTCCCCGTTGGCACAAGGAGGAGAAAATGAAGGGAATTGTTTATCGAAAGCTTACGGAAGCAGATCTGGAGGCCTTTATTGGCATGAGAATGACGCAGCTTGCGGAGGAATATGAAGTGACGGGCCGGGAAGTGCCAAAGAATTTGGATCTTGTGTCCGCATTGCAGGATTATTATCACAGACATTTGGCAGACGGAACATTTGTCTCCTGGCTGGCGCTGGATGGCGATAAGATCATCGGAACCAGCGGGATGTCGATTGTGGAGAAGCCACCGTATTTCACCTGCCCTACGGGAAGACTTGGGATTTTATCCTCCATGTTTACAAATCCGGATTACAGGCGCATGGGCATCGCAAAGGACTTACTTGGCAGGGTTGTAGAAGAGGCGAGAAGTCTATCCTGTGGCGCTGTTTGGATCACGGCGTCAGACATGGGAGTAAAGCTCTATACGGCCTTTGGCTTTGAACATAACGGAAATTTCATGCAGTACAAGCTTTAATAAGATAGATGGGAACGTTGTTGCGCGGAAGTGTGGATGAAGAGGGGAGCTGGCGGAGAAAACGGTTATGAAGGTTTATTATCATCTCCCGGGTTTGTTTGAATTTTATGAATTTTATAAAGTGTTTCTTGCACTGTTTCGGGAGCATCGGGAGTTCTTTTATGACTGGTGCGAGATTGGTTCGATCTACGGAGCGCCTGCGGATTGTCTGTGGGGAGGCGGGCGCGTTGGCTTTGGAGATGCGGATCCGGGGGAAGCGGCGGCCCTGATGAAGGAATATGACGTTTCTGCGCGTCTTACCTTCAGCAATTCCCTGCTGGAAGAAAGGCACCTCTCGGATGGAAAGTGCAATGATCTTTGTGCGCTGTTTGAAAAAACGGGCAATGCGGAAAACGGAGTGATCCTTTGCTCGGATCTGCTACTTGCATATTTGAGGGAGAAGTATCCCGGCTTTTACTTTGTTTCGTCAACGACCAAGGTGCTTAAGGATTTTACGGAGTTTGAGAAGGAATGTTGCCGCGCGGAATTTCGGTACGTGGTGCCGGATTTCCGTCTGAATAAAGAGTTTTCCAAGCTGAAAGGGTTATCGGAAGGGCAAAAGAAGAAGGTGGAGTTTTTATGCAATGAATGCTGCTGGTTTGATTGTTATGACCGAAAGAATTGCTATGAAAACGTCAGCAGGAAGAGCCTTGGAGAACCTTGCGAAGAGCATCTTTGCGTATCGCCGGATGCGGCGCGTGGATATCGTTTTTCCGATGCCATGAAAAATCCCGGATTTATCGGGGTGGATGACATTCAAAATGTTTACGTTCCGCTCGGTTTTTCGCATTTTAAGATTGAGGGAAGAAGTCTTGGCAGTGCCATTCTTTTGGAGTTCTTGCTTTATTATATGACAAAGCCGGAGCATCAGCTTCGCGTGCGGGAGGAGATTTATCTGGATAGCACGTTAGATTTGTTTTAGGTGATCGGAGGAGAGAATATTTTGAAGGCTCAGATCAAAGGAATTACATGCATTTTACTGGCTGCGGTGGGGTTTTCCCTGATGACGTTTTTTGTCCGGATGGCGGGGGACCTGCCGACGATTCAGAAGGCGTTCTTCCGAAACGTCGTCGCGGTGTTTGTGGCGTTTGTGCTTCTGCTTCGCAGCAAGCAGGGATTCCGCATTCAGAAGGGGAGCATCCCGGGGTTGTTGGCGCGAAGCTTCTTCGGCACCTGCGG
>ONSO01000155.1 GCA_900320485.1 uncultured Lachnospiraceae bacterium
GAATACATGGAGGAGCCCATCGTTACGGCGGAGAGCATGGTGACCAGCGAGTTTATCGGTTCCATAATGACCATTTGCCAGGAACGCCGGGGACGCTATCTGAGCACGGAATACATTGAAGGCTCCAGGGCGCTTTTGAAATATGAATTGCCGCTGAATGAGATCATTTATGATTTCTTTGACGCGCTGAAATCCAGATCCAGGGGATATGCCTCCTTTGACTATGATATCAAGGGGTATGAGCAGTCAAAGCTGGTAAAGCTCGACATATTGATCAACCGGGAAGAGGTGGATGCCCTGAGCTTTATCGTCCATGCGGATTCCGCCTATGAGCGCGGAAGGAAAATGTGCGAGAAGCTAAAGGATGAGATCCCCAGACACCTGTTCGAAATCCCGATTCAGGCAGCCGTGGGAGGTAAGATCATTGCAAGGGAGACCGTGAAGGCTATCCGAAAGGACGTGCTGGCGAAGTGTTACGGCGGTGACATTACCCGTAAAAAGAAGCTTTTGGAGAAGCAGAAGGAAGGTAAGAAGCGCATGCGCCAGATCGGCAACGTGGAAATACCCCAGAAGGCCTTCATGAGCGTCCTTAAGCTGGATGACAGGGATTAAGGACAATGCAGAACAAAGAGCTGATGCTATATCTTCACGTGCCTTTTTGTGCACGGAAATGTCATTACTGCGATTTTCTCTCCGGCGTTCATTCAAGTGAGACCATTTCCCGTTACGTGGATGCCATAAGGCGGGAGATCCGGGAGAGGGGAAAGGAATATTCAGGGAGGAGCGTTACCAGCATTTTCTTTGGCGGGGGAACGCCCTCCCTGCTTTCTCATGCACAGGTTTGTGCCATTTTGGAAACCGTCCGCAGCGTGTTTTTCCTAAGGGACGACGCGGAGATCACCATGGAATGCAATCCGGGGACGGCAACGGCGGAAAACCTTTCGGGCTATCGAAGGGCGGGAGTTAACAGACTTAGCATAGGCCTTCAGTCCGTAAAGGAAGAGGAGCTAAGGCTCCTTGGCAGGATACATGATTTCCCGGCGTTTTTGGAAACGTACCGCATGGCGAGGGAAGCGGGCTTTCAAAACGTCAGCGTGGATCTGATGAATGCCCTTCCGGGACAAACGCCAGGATCCTGGAAGGAAACCCTGGAGAGCGTTCTTTCCTTAGTGCCTGCGCCCGAGCACGTATCCGTCTATAGCCTGATCGTGGAAGAGGGCACCCGGTTTTATGACTGGGAAAAAGAAGGGAAGTTCACGGGACGTCTTGCCCTTCCTTCCGAAGACGAGGACAGGGAAATGTATGCCTATACGGGACGGCGCCTGCGGGAAGCGGGACTTTTGCAGTATGAGATCTCCAATTATGCAAGGCCCGGAATGCAGTGCCGTCACAATTACGGATATTGGACCAGAAAGGAATATCTTGGACTGGGAACGGGAGCCGCCTCCCTTTTGGGGGAGGTGCGTTATCTGAATGAGACAGAGCTTTCCAAATATCTTGAAGACCCTTTGGCCGGGCGAAGTGCCCAGCCCCTTAGCAAAAAAGATCAGATGGAGGAATTCTTATTCCTTGGCCTTCGAACCACAAGGGGCGTAAAAAGGAAAGAATTCCGGGAATGCTTTGGAGAAGAGATGGATGGCTTATGGAAGGCCGTGATCGGAAAAAACGTTGCGGACGGCCTTTTGGAGGATGACGGAGAGGGCATCAGGCTGACGGCCCGTGGCATGGATCTCGGTAATTACGTGTCTGCGCAGTTTTTGCTGGAGGAATAAGGACTTGCAACGTTAAATTTGTCCCCGCGTATATTATCTTAACGAAGGCCGTGAAGGGGAAAGGCTTAGGACGGGGACAGTGCAAACCTTTCAGCATCCATTGAATTCCGAAGAGGAGGCCAGGCAGATCCGGCTGCTCAGGGAGGGAAGTCCCGGGGAAGCAGAGAATGCCAGGAATATGCTTATCGAGCATAATCTGAGACTGGTGGCGCACGTTATTAAAAAGTATCAGATCGCGGATGAGGAACCGGAAGACCTTCTGTCCATAGGAAACATAGGGCTGATCAAGGCCATCGGCAGCTATGACGAGGGGAAGGGAAGGCTTGCCACGTATGCCTGCAGATGTATTGAAAATGAGATCTTAATGCTTCTTAGAAGCAAAAAGAAATCCTCCAGGGACGTATCCCTCTTTGAAGCCATAGGTCAGGATAAGGAGGGGAATGAGATCCAACTGATGGACGTCATTGAACAGGGCCAGGCGGAGGTGACGGAAACCATAGAGCTTAGGGAGAACGTAAAAAAGCTCCGGTGGCTGATGGGGACGGTCCTGACAAAAAGGGAACGGGAGATATTGCTTTTACGGTATGGGCTCGGAGATGGGGAAGAAAAGACCCAGAGCCAGATAGGAAAGAGATTGGGGATCTCCAGAAGCTATGTCTCAAGGATCGAAAAACGGGGACTGGAAAAGCTTCGAAAAGGCTTTGCGGAACCGTTCGCAAAGGGGAATTAAAAAATAGCTTGTAATTTCGTCAAAGGCAGGATATAATGTCTTTCATAGACGGGGCAACGCAAGAGTCCTTGTTTTGCCCCGGTACACGTCTGATTTTTCTGTTTCAAATGGGATTTCATTATTTTTCCACTGAAAGAATCAAAGAAAAGGGGGGAGTCTTTTTTTGCGTGCATGGATTATGGGATCCTTTTTGCAACGGAAGTAAAATTCGTAAAGAGGAGGTAGCATGTACAGTACAATTTTATCGGGAGCATTACTGGGGATCAATGCCTGCATGGTACAGGTGGAGGTTGACGCGACTTCGGGACTTCCGTCCATGAGCATGGTTGGTTCCTTAGGAGGAGAGGTGCGGGAGTCCAGGGAGCGGGTTCTCGCGGCATTAAAGAATGCAGGGCTTGACGTTCCGCCAAAGCACGTAACGGTAAATCTTTCCCCGGCGGATCTTCGGAAGGAGGGAACTGCCTATGACCTTCCCATTGCCGTGGGGATGCTGGAAGTCCTGGGATTTTTTCCTGAGGGAAGTGCAAGTGGCATTCTTTTTTTGGGGGAATTGGGCTTAAACGGGGAAATCCGTGCGGCCAGGGGCGTGCTTCCCATTGTCAGGGAGGCGGCGCTCCGGGGCATCCGGGAGTGCATTGTTCCGGAAGTAAATGCGGGGGAAGGTGCCGTGATCCCCGGGATCTGCGTCAGGGGGGCAAGGGAGTTAGAGCAGGTCATGTGTTTCCTGTTGGCCGGGGGGAAGGAGCGGGAAGAGATACTTCCGCAGGTCAGCATTTCGCCGGAGGAACTGATCCGGGGGCAGGAGGCTTTTCAGGGAAACGATTTCTCGGAAGTCAGGGGGCAGGGCATGGCAAAACGCGCTGCTAAGATCGCCGCAGCGGGATTTCACAATCTTCTCATGCTGGGACCGCCGGGGGCCGGGAAATCCATGATCGCAAAAAGGATTCCGGGGATCATGCCGCCGCTGTCTTTGGAGGAAAGTCTTGAAGTGACGGCGGTATACAGCGTGGCCGGGAAGCTGGGAGATAAGGCGCTGGTCACGGAAAGACCTTTTCAGAGTCCCCATCACACCATCTCGGCGCCGGCCCTGACGGGAGGCGGTAACGTGCCCCGCCCCGGCATTATTTCTTTATCACATCGAGGCGTCCTGTTTCTGGACGAGTTACCGGAATTTCAAAGAAGCAGCCTTGACGGCATGCGTCAGCCCTTGGAGGATAAGAAGGTACAGGTCACAAGGGTTGGCGGAAACCTGATCTATCCGGCGGATTTTATGCTGGTATGCGCCATGAATCCCTGCCCCTGCGGGTATTTCCCCGACAGGAACAGATGCCGCTGCACGGAGCCGCAGATCAAACGCTATGCGGGAAGGGTTTCAGGGCCCATTTTAGACAGGATCGATCTTTGCGTGGAGCTGCAGGCCGTGGAGGTGGAGAGCCTACAGGGCGGGGCAGAGGGAGAGTCCAGCGCGGAAATGCGTCGTCAGGTGGAAATGGCGCGGCGAACGCAGGAGGAGCGGTATCGGGGGACTGGGTATCGCTTTAATGGCGACGTACAGGCGGCGGACATGGACAGGTTTTGCACTTTGGGGGAAGGGGAGAAGCGCTGCATGGAAAAGCTTTATGCACAGATGGGCCTAAGCGCCAGATCCTATCACCGCATACGGAAGGTGGCAAGAACCATTGCGGATCTGGCAGGAGAAGAAAGGATAAGGACGGAGCATCTTCTGGAGGCCGCCATGCTCCGCCCGACGCAGGAGGTGTGGAGAGCCTAGGGCTTGGAAAGGAGTATGGAGGATTTGAATAAAGAATATTACCATTGGCTGCTACAGTGTCAGGAGCTTACGGGAAATGCGCAGAGAAGGATCCTGGAGAGATTTCCGGAGCCGGAGGAGATACTAAAGGCATCCGGGGCTCAGCTGGAGGAAATCCTGACGCCTAAGCAGGCGGGAGCCATGCGGGAACACGTAAATAAGACGGGCAGCGTTTTGAAAATGCAGGAGGATTATGGTATACTGGAAAGAAAAGGGATTTCATTTGCCGCGGTAACGGATCCGGCATATCCGAAAAAACTCAGGGAAATCCCGGATCCGCCCATTGGGCTGTATTACAGGGGAAAGCTTCCTCCGGGGGACGTATTGTCCGTAGCCATCGTGGGATCGAGGGACTGTTCGGAGTATGGATGCTGCGTGGCAAGATCGCTCGGGGACTACCTTGGACGGCGAGGCGTTGTCGTGATCAGCGGCATGGCCAGGGGCATTGACGGCATCAGCCAGCAGGCGGCCCTTGGCGCGGGCGGGGAATCCTATGGGGTCCTTGGCTGCGGCGTTGACGTATGTTACCCATCGTCCAATCAAAGACTTTATGATGAACTAAAAAAGCGTGGCGGGATCTTGTCTCCCTATCCGCCGGGAACGGCCCCCATGGCCCGTAATTTTCCGCCGAGAAACCGGATCGTCAGTGGACTTGTGCATGCCCTTGTCGTGGTAGAGGCGGCAAAGCGCAGCGGAACCAGCATTACCGTCTCCATGGCACTGGAGCAGGGCCGGGACGTGTACGTGGTACCCGGCAGGGTAACTGACCGGCTCAGCGACGGATGCAATCAGCTGATCAAGCAGGGGGCCGGCGTGTTTACGGATCCGGAGAGCTTTCTTGAGGAGTTACAAGAGACCTATTTTCTTCAGAGGATGCTTCCCAAAGGCCCGGAAGCAGAGCAGGGAGACATGGTACGGAACGCACGGGATCTGCCGGAGGATCTTCTTGTCGTGTGGAAGGCATTGGACCAGACGCCAAAGGCCGTGGATGCCATATGGGAGGCAACGGGAAGACGTATGGATCAGGCGGAGTGCGGAGTGAGACTTATGGAGCTTGTGCTTCATGGCAAGGCAAAGCAGGTCTCTGCCGGGCATTTTTGCAGAACGTAGACGGATAAACAGACCGGGGAATAGACGGGAGAGGGATTGCTCGTTGGAGCAAACGGCAGGAGAAAATGAGTACGAAGTCGAAAGCATGGTACCGTAAAAAGATCAGGCGTAAGTTATTTTGGAGGCGGCATGGGACTGTTATCATAACCTGGGGGCTTGTGGCGGCAGCCGTGCTGGCTCTTCTGGGGTCCTTGCTTTGGAGAGAGTATGCCGATCAGAAAGAGGCGGAAGCCGCCGTGGCCCTGGAGGCGCAGCGCATTCCCGCGGGGGATGGGTTTTCCGTGAGTCCCTGCCTTCTCGATTCGTCGCTGGTGCCGGAATACTCCGGAGAGCCTTACGTTAACCTCACGGAGGGAGTTCCGGGGTTTCATTTATATGATCTGACGAATTTTACCGGGGAAGCATACAAGCCGCTGGACGAGCTGGGAAGGTGTCAGGGGGCCATGGCTCTTCTCCATAAATCCCTGATGCCTAAGGAGGAGAGGGGGCCCATCGGCCAGATCAAGCCCTCCGGCTGGAATCAAAAAAAGTATGCGGGGATCATAGAAGCGGATCCACCATATCTCTATCACAGATGTCATCTGATCGCCTATGCCATGACGGGGCAGAACGCCAATGAAAGAAATCTGATTACGGGAAGCAGTTATCTAAACCTGGAATCCATGTTGGAGTGGGAAACAAAGGTCTTAAAGTATTTGGACCGCTGCGGGAATCACGTGCTGTACCGCGTGACGCCGGTATTCCGGGGAGAGGAGCTGGTGTGCAGGGGAGTAGAAATGGAGGCCTACTCCCTGGAAGATCACGGAGCAGGCCTCTGTTTTC
>ONSO01000231.1 GCA_900320485.1 uncultured Lachnospiraceae bacterium
CTTCGGGCTGCACTTTTCTTTACGGCAAAATAATCCTGAATTTCCTGCAGCTCTGCCATTCTGACCTTATGCATGTCCGTTTCCCCGACCGTCACGTCTGCCTTTCCGGCCTGAATATCGTTCTTTTTATCATCTGCCAGAGAGCTCAGATCATATCCGTCGTCCAAAAGGAAATCCGTTGAGACGCCAAAGAACCGGGACATTGCCATGATCTTATTCAGGTCCGGCGTTGTCTGCGCCATCTCCCATTTTGATACGGCCTGCCGGCTCACGCCAATTTCTGCACCAAATTCCTCTTGTGAGAGGCCGCTTCTTTTTCTTAATTCCGTAATCTTTTCCGCCAGAATCATTCTTGCCTCCCTTTGAGCGAATCAATAAAACTGGTCATTTCCGCAGCCACTTCCTCCGGCTTCTCGGCGTGCAAGTAATGCCCGCAGTTTAGAGAAACCAGTTTGCCATGCGTCACCTTTGCAATATAATTCTCATGGATTTCATGCCAATTTTCTATGGAACCATACGCGCTTGACAGCATGGCTTCATCGTTAGAAGTGAAAAGCAGCGTTGGTACGTCAGGCACTGGACCATCATAGATTTCACGCAATACGCTAAGTTGTCTTTCATCGCATATGGTTTCGCGCATCATGGTACTCCCGGAGCCTTTACAAAATTTGTCAAAAAACAGCGCCCTGTATTGTTCTTTTTCGGCTTCAGACAGTGCATCACTGCCAAGCGCCGCGCTCAGCTTGTCAGGGTTCATGGCGAGCCGAATCAATCCGATCTTATACATTAAGAAATCACTTGACGCAAGTGCCCGTATGGCCTTTTGGGGATCTTGCGGCTGCATTTCCGTAATATGAGGACCCGGCATCAGATCATATTGTTCGGGAACCGCCATATCCAGTCCGATGATTGCCTCGATCTCTTCCGGATAATGACTTGCCCAATACACCGCTTCAAGCCCCGAGGCGGAATGCGGAACCAGGATATATGGTCCTTCAATGCTTAAAGCCGCCAACGCTTCCCTGTCCTGCCTTGTGATAACGTCAACGGAGCGTTCCCCCTCGCATTCATCACTATAGCCATATCCAAACTTTTCCATCACCACGATCCTGTACTTATCGGTAAGCCTTTCATACAGCGGCTTAAAATCAAAAATGGGAGAAGGCGTCATGGAACCCGGTAAAAATACGAGTGTTTTATCACCTTCGCCTTCCACGTAAACGTTCAAGTTATGGCCGTCTATTTCGACGTATTGGCCTGCCAAATGCGTAATTATCGAGCGTTCTTTCCGTAACCTTGCCTGATGGCAGATGCACAGGCACCCTAGGAACAATGCGATGACTCCCATAAAACCTGCAATCGTGATTCCTAATACTTTTAGAGCCTTTCTTACCTTTCCGTTCATATCGATAACCTCCTTTGTTTGTTGAGATTACGATATCATGACCGGCCGCCTTGCTCTACCATCTTGGGCTTGCAATCTGTCAACCAATGACTTGCAAGCCTATAAATTGCCATTGCGCTCCTGCATTTTTCTAATTATTTAATGTCTTTTCTCAAACCCTCAAATGAAATTCCCGGACCAAAACAGACATCACCGCTAGGATATTCAATCATTCGGTCACGGCCGGAATACAGCTGAAACAGTTCGAGTTTTCCAAGCAAAAGTCCTGATTCCTCCTTCGTTTCTCTTCGCACGGTCTCCTCAAAAGTCTCTCCCAGCTCCATGGAACCGCCAATGATCGCCCAGCAACCATTATCTCTCCTTTAATCGTACTTCTCATCTCCAAGAAGCAACATTGCGGCATTGGTAGAAATATGGATAAAGAATATGAATTATGACACGGATCTCTCACGCTTTGCCCAGGTACATGTCCTCCAAAGTGATTCTTACGACATCCTGCGGATTCGCTTCGTCAAACCACTTTGTAAAACCGCTCAATGAGAACAGCAGGAACCGTGAAACATGATAATTTCCGGAAATCAATTTTGACCTCCGACGAAGAGTATCATATATCTCTTTATCTATTTTCTCGTTCTTAAACTTGCATTCGCCTATTACTGCCGACTTATCTATGGATGATATGCCAACCACGTCAATGTCTGCAGTCTGTACGTGCCTTTTTCCGTCCTCGTCCATGAGCAGTTCCACCCCCCACCAGGTTCCCGTCTGCGTCAGAAACGATCCGTATGCTCCTTTTATTCCCTGCTCCAATGTGAAATAACGACACATTTCCTCGAAAACACTGCCCATAAAGGAATGTATCTGAGATTTTACAACCTTTTCGTAATATTCGCGTCCTTGTCCCAATTCAATAACGCTTACCGCCTTGGGAATAAACTGATACCAAAACTTAAACATGTGATCCTTCAATACATACTGCGTTTTTTTCTTTTTTTTTTCTTCGGTTATACAACCTTTTTTCTCAACCAAGCCAATTCTGATCAGCTTGTCAAGCGAGTACAAAACCGTAGCGTCCTTTTCCCTTACCTTTGAAGCTATGTTGTTTAAGGCATTCTCACCGGAGGCAATCTGCTCGATGACATTGTTTACGAGAGTCACGTCTGAAAACTCCTGCATCAGAAGATTTCTGGTTTCGTCATACAAATATCCGTCGGCAGTGAAAAACAGCCTTACGATGTTTTCATCAAGGCTTCTTTCGGGATCAAAAAGTGAAAGGTACTTAGCCACTCCTCCCGTAACTCCATAACAGACAGCCTTCTCTTCCGTAGTGTAATTAGGAACAAACAGTGCCGAATCCCTGTAATTAAACGCTTCCAGTTTTATCTGTGAATCGCGTCTGCCAAATATCGGGCTTTTTTCGCTGAGGACCTTGTTTTCCATAAAGCTCAGTGCGGATCCGCATAGTATTAGCATCATGTTCTTATCAGCCCACTTCGTATCAATGTATTTCTGAAGGACGGACAAAAGCGCCTCGTCTTTATCAGCCCAATATGGCAGCTCGTCAATCACCAGGATTGTTTTTTTGTCATCCGGCATCTTGCTCGTAATAATGTCCAACACGCTCTCTACCGAAGAAAACTTTGCCGCGCTCATGGCAGGATCAAGGACAGCCAACGCCTCTTTGGTAAACAGTTCCAGGTTTCTTTGCGCCCCCACTTTGGTTGACGTGTAAAAGATGGCGCTTTTACCTTTGATGAATTCCTTGATCAACGTGGATTTTCCCACTCTCCTGCGCCCATAAATGATGGTCATACCAAAACCCTTTTTTTCATACACATCTTTTAACGCCTTCAATTCTCTCTCTCTTGCAACAAACATCAGCAGCACCTCTAACGAAATTCATTTTTATTAAAATCATTTTTATTAAAATTGATTTTAATAAAATGTAACATACTTTTACACTTTTTGCAAGAGCTGACATAGAGCCCTTCCCCATTCCGCATCAAAATGCTTTATCGTGGGAATGTGTATCAATACGGCATTTCCTGCATATTTCTCCAGCAGGTGCCAATATGCTTCATTACAAAGATAAAACCTCGCCGCAAGGTTCTCCGGATCAAGTGCCGTGGAACGAATGATACCGTCCTTTCCCGCAACCCGCTCGATCCGGACGGACTTCCAGCAAATCATACAGATTATTTTCTGCTTCGTTTATCCTGCCCTGCAGGGATTCCAAAGCATGCCTCTCCTCTGAATCCTCCAACAACCGTACGGAAGGCGATTCCGTACTGTCACATTTTATAATCGTTTTAAGCAAGAGTGCTTTTCATCAATCACAAATCCGTTATTTCTGTAGAAATTCAAGGTGCTTTCCATATTGGAGCCCGTCTCCAGGGAAACCTTGTAACAGTCTCTTTCCCTTGCGATTTCCGAGGCCCGTTCCAAAAGCGCCGAAGCATAGCCCCTGTTTCTGTACTGCGCATGCGTCACGACATTCTCTATGATGGCAAACGGCCGGACGTTATGCGTCAGACTTTCAATGATTGCCATTTGTACGGAAGAAACTGCTTTCCCATCCTCTACGGCGACAAGCAAATGCATATCGTCATCCTTTTCAAATTTATTCAGCATGTCCTGCCACTTTTGCATATTTTGTTCTTCCTTGGGAGGATAATGCGTCAAAAACTCAAAATACAATGTCTTCAAATCATCGGCGTCTGAACCAGTTGCTTTTCTAATGATCATTTGCGTACTCCTTTCCCATTGCCATCAACTCTTCATACTGCGCAACGCATATCGGTTCACCCACCAATGAATGGAACAGCGCGAATCGCTTCTTTTTATACTCGACTTCATATACCGAATTGAGGCCCGTGGCAGAATGGATCTCCCCAATTTTTCGTGCCTCAAACGCCGCAAGCATACTGTTAAACAGCTCTTTTTAATACCCTTCCTAATGACACCAAATTTCTTTCATTTACATTTTACTTTGAATATCAATTTCTGTAAATAAAAATCCCCAGAATACAGTGCTGGAAATGTTACTGCAGTTTAGTTTTACTCAGTCTACCCAGTAGTCTGCCTACACAAGTCAAGTTCAAAGTCGCCGGAATTATTTGCCATAAAATCCTTGTAGACAAGCCGCAATATATGCGCTATAATTATATTATATATATGAGAAAGGACTGAAAAATGCGTTTCGAATGGGATGAAAACAAAAACCAGATAAATCAAGAGAAGCACAAAATCTCCTTTGAGGAAGCTAAAACCGTTTTTTATGACGAAGAAGCTCTGTTAATCACGGATCCTGATCATTCAGACGAAGAAGACCGGTTCCTGCTTCTTGGCTTTAGTGCAGAAGCAAACATGCTAGTCGTAGTGCACTGCTATCGCTCCAATGATTCCGTCATACGAATTATTTCTGCGAGAAAGGCAACCAAAAACGAAAGAAAGCAATACGAAGACCGTTTAGAAAGGTGGTAGACTATGAGAAAAGAATATGATTTTTCAAGTGCAGTAAAGAATCCCTATACCAAGGATCTAAAAAAACAGATTTCCATTAACATTTCAACGAATGTCATCGATTACTTTAAGAAAGAATCGGAGGCCACGGGAATCCCTTACCAGACCCTGATCAACCTATACCTGTCGGAATGCGTAAGTAAAAAAATGAAGCTTACCTGGGCAACGCCAGAGACCATCAACAAATAAATGCCGTTAATTCGGTATAATTTGTGCATGATACACCTTTGGTCAACCAAATAGCTCACCTAAAGTATAAAGGTGAAAACCCCGAGAACTGGTGTGCTACCCGTCAAGAGGACAGTGAAAAATTAAAAATCTTTGTGCCGCCAGTCGCGTAAACGGCTGGCGGTATTCTTATGCCGCCGCACGATAGC
>ONSO01000160.1 GCA_900320485.1 uncultured Lachnospiraceae bacterium
GCCTGAATGCCGCCCTGAAACATGCCGACCAATACTGCCAGGATCCAGAATTCCACAAGGTTTGTCAGGAAAATGGCAAACACCGCAATGCCAAGGTATGCCACAATGCAGACCGTGATCAGCTTATCCGCCTCAAACTTCCGGGCCAGCTTGCCAAAGCAGATGGCGCAGGGGAAAGCTACCAGCTGCGTCACCAAAAGTGCAATAAGCAGTCCCGAGCTTTCAAGTCCCAGGGCCTGACCATAGGACGTCGCCATGTCAATGATGGTATATACGCCGTCAATATAAAAGAAAAAGGCAATGAGGAACCAGAAAATCTTACTGTGCTTTCTAGCGTTCATAAGCGTCCGCCCAAGGCGCTTAAAGCTCTCCGCCACGGCATGCTCCGGGCACTCCACGTAATACTTCTGCTGATAGCCGCGAAGCAACGGAATAGTCATGGCAACCCACCAGATGGCCGTGATAAGAAACGCTGCCATCATGGCCGTTTCCATGGAAAGTCCAAGGGCATCCTTCTTTAGCACTACCCCAAGACATGCCACAAAGGGAATGCAGCTTCCGACGTATCCCCAGGCATAACCGGAGGTGGAGATCTTGTCCATGCGCTCCGGCGTCGTTACGTCCGGCAGCATGGAATCATAAAAGATCAGGCTGGCGGAATAACCGATCTTGGAAATGATGAACAAAATCAGAAATGCCAGCCAATGCCCCGTAAATCCAAGAATCACGCAGCACACGGAGCCCAGGATCAGCGAGGCTAGGAACACGGGCTTCTTAAACCCCTTGTTGTCCGTAAACGTTCCGAGAATGGGTCCCAAAATGGCTACGATCAACGTTACGATGGAGGCCGCATATCCCCAGTAAGCCATGTAATCCACGGAGCTAACGCCCTGCTCACCCGCAAGATAGTTAAAATAAATGGGAATAATGGTGGTCACCAGCATGGTATAGGCGGAATTTCCCACGTCATACAGGATCCAGTTCCGCTCCTGCCGGGTCGTCTCTCCCGCTTTCTTTCTTTTTGCCTTTCCCGCTTTGCCCTCATCCTTCTTCGCGTGAAAGTTTGTCTCCTTTGCGTTACCCTCGTCCGTCTTCATGCGAAAGTTTGCCTCCTTTGTTTTCCCTCTTCCGTACTCACGCGAGATCCTCCTTCGGCATGACGGAAAAGATTTCTCCCGTCTCAGGATCGATGGACACGAAATTATAGCGGAACACGTCTCCCAGATTCGGGAAATCATCGATCAGTCCTGCTGCCAGGGGAACCGCCGCCTCGGAGAGCTCCATAAGATGCTCCGTGCTGTCCGCGCACTCCATGTTTTTCTCGTAATTGATGATGAGGCCATGCTTTGATTCATACTGCCCAAGCAGCTTTAAGATCCCTAAAAACGCCGCTCTCTTTGCCTTTCCCGGAAGCACAAGGAAATCCAGATACTTTACCATGTCCTTCATGGCCTTAAAGATCTCTTCCTGCGTAAACCCTTCATAAAACCGGGCGACCACCCTTGCATTCTTTCCGGAAGGAACAAGATGCCCCGAAACCAGCGTTTTCACCGGGTCCAGGCCCTCGCGTACCAGAAGCTCCCTGTCAAGCTCCGCCTCGATCTCCACGTGAGACACCCCACTGGCATCCATCTTTTCCTGAACGTATCCATGGCAAGCCACGTCCAGGGAAAAATGACAAAGCACCCCGTAAACATAGGCCAGGCTCGGATAATAATCCCTGCTGCCCTCTTCCTCCAGCTCCTTCAGTACCTTCACCGCATGCTCAAAGAAATGCTTTCCGGGAAGTTCATGTAAAGTGTTCCCCATGCGATTTACCTTATTCTTCTTCAGGGCGTCATAATAAAACAAAAGATCCGGTCCGTGTACGCCGAAATGAAACAGCTCCGGATACTTGCTTATGATCTCCCCGGCCCTGGGATTCACCAGCTTTCTTACTTCTTCCCCATGTCTAAAATGTGCTCTTGTCGTCGGCATTTCTTTTTTCTCCTTTGATTTTTTCCATTGTCAGATAAAGTGTCAGATAAAGATATTGATGATCCCGATCACTGCGCCGATCAGCGCCCCCAGATTGATCACCGCCTGCAGCTCCTTGTCACACACGGAAAGCGTCAGCCTTTCCATCTCTGCCACGTCCATGGATTCCACCCGTTCCCTGACGACGGCGCTTACGTCCACTGCCTGCATGACTGCGGCGCCATAGCGTTCCACTGCGGTATCCACCACGTAAGACGCAAGATGCTCCAGTCCTTCCCGGCTTGTCCCCGCCTGAACGATCTCCTTGATGGGCTTCCCTTCCAGCTTCATTACGTTCTGTGAAATGGCCCCCCGGATCATCTCCTCGCCATTTTCCTCAAGATACTTGTGGATTGCCGCCGCGATGCGCTCGTAAATGGCATCCTGGCGCTCCTCCGTCAGCAGCATGGTCACCATCTTATGATTGAGCAGATCCCCCAGGGTCTCTTTGCCGATCTGGGCTACGATGGGCTTTAACTCCATCTGGCAAAGCTTCTCCTTCACGGACCCTGCAAGCCCCTTGCAAAAGCGGTCGATCAGCTCTCCGTGATTTTCATCCGAGGAGAAAAAATCTCCAAGACAGGCATCACTCTCATACAGGGATGCGGCTACCTTCTTCACCAGCTTCTCCTTGGTTCCGTTCTTTTGAAAGCTCTCCTTCAGGGTCTCTAAGTTAAAAAGATGCCCCCCCACGGCATTTCCCACGGCATTGGCGAGCCTTCCCTGATTCTTAGGGATGATGCCCGGCGTAAAGGGTACCCGCCATTTTCCGATCCGGACCTCGTTTCTCGGCCGGAACAGCATCTTTATGGCAAGATAATTCGTAAAATATCCTATGACGGCCCCTACCAGAACCGGCAGGACCATGCGTATGATTTCCATGTTTTGTTGTTTCCTTCCCTTGTCAGGCTCCTACGGCTTACGTCATGCGATAAAGCCTGCAGGCGTTCTCCCACGTGATCCTGCGGACCTCTTCCTCCGAAATCCCCTTGATCTGCGCCAGTTCCCTTACCACGTAGGCCAGATTCCGGGAATCATTACGTTTTCCCCGGTTGGGTACGGGCGCAAGGTACGGCGAATCCGTCTCGATCACAATGCTTTCCATGGGCAGCACCTCTACCGTTTCCTTCAGCTTCTTCCCATTCTTGAACGTAAGGACGCCTCCAATGCCAAAAAAGAATCCAAGTTCCAGATACTCCCGCGCCGTCTCCTTTGTGTAGGAATAACAATGGATCACGCCGCCGATCTCCCGCGCATTCTCCGCCCGGAGGATCTCCAGCGTATCCCTGCAGGCCTCCCTTGAATGGATCACAACGGGCTTATGAAGCTCTTTTGCCAGCTGAAGCTGACGCACAAACCACTTCTTCTGTACGTCCGCCCCGGGCTCCGGCCAATAATAATCCAGGCCGATCTCCCCCACGGCTACGCACTTCGGATGCATGCACTGCTGCCGCACCTTCTCAAAAAGCTCATCATTCAAAGGCTCGCACTCTGACGGATGCACGCCAATGGCGGCATAAACGTAAGGGTATTTATCTGCCAGCTCCAGACACCTTTCACAGGATCCGATGGTCGAACCGATATTCACCACCCTGCCGATCCCCTTCTCCGGAAAGCTTTTAAGAAGCTCCACCCGGTCTTCCTCAAATGCCTGATCATCATAATGAGCATGCGTGTCAAAAATCAGATCCTCTCCCATCATCTCAGTCCTGCCGCCGCTTCAAAATTAAACTTATCTGGGTCAAGGCCCATGGCATTGTACGTGATCTTTGCAATGGCAATGCCATACCGCAACACAAACTCATCCGTCTTCATCTTCTTTCCGCCCTTCATCTCTTCAGGCAGAACCTTCAGCACCTCTTCATCCAGCGGAGAAAAAATGCACTCCGTCACTTCCGTGGCATCCTTCATCTGGCATTTCTCCAGCTCCTGGGTCAACCTGTTGATAAAGAAATAATACTTCACCCAGCGGTTTGCCTTGGATTTCGTCTGGCGCAGGGCTTTTGACACAAGCACGTCATATACCACGCCGTCGATGGTCTCTTCACGGTCATATTCCATGTTCTCGTAGAGATCGTCGCCAAGGCCCATGGGATTATCCGTCTGGGAAAGCTCCGCCGCTTCATTCCAATTGATCCCCGTATACTTCTGGTAATCCGTCTTCTTTCCCTTCATCACCGTTTCCATGTACCCTTCTCCGTTTTCCAACAGGTAGAGCGTAACGTAATTCTTTTCCTCGGAGGTATCCAGCTCTCTCTTTGCGCTTCCTTCCCAGACCACGTATTTCACGTAGACCACGTTGTCCGTCTGGCCAAAGCTAAAACGGATGGCGATCTTTAATCCGTCTTCCTCTTCCTCGACCTCCAACACCTTATTCATCAAGGGGTGCTTCAGGAAATAATCCTCGTATTTCGTACTCCAGTCTTCCTTGGGCGCCGCCGTGGGTTCCTGCGTCTGCAGTGCCGCCTCCAGGGCGCTCCCCGCCGTCTCGATCACCGGCTCATTTCCGCCTGCACTCTCCGTTTTTCCCGCGCACCCCGAAAATAGCGTCATCATCGTTGCCAAGGCCGCGCAGCCTGCTGCCAAATAAACTTTTCCCTTCAAATTCTTTTCCTCCGTCCCTCTTTTCTTACGCAAATATTTTTCGCGCGGATCATTTTTGCGCAGATCCACGCCTTTACGTCCAGTAAGGCTTCTGATCCTTATGGGTAAAGCCCTTCATCTTTACCTGATAAACTCCCAAAAGGGAATCATAATGCTCCTTTTGCTTCTCATTCAGGCTTCCGGCCTCCGTCAGCTCCTTTAGCTTCGCCTCATACTCAACAAGATACTCCTGCGCCGCATCCTTGTAATTGTTGGCCATGTTATTTTCCATGCGCTCGATCAGATGCTCCAGCTCCTGATTCTTCCTTACGCCCCCAAATAATCCAAACATGTTCTTCCTCCTTTACGTTTGGGGCCCTGCCGGGTCCCGCATCTCTCCCTGCGCCGTCTGCCTTTACGTCATTCGTCCAGCCCATGCTTTACCGCATAGACCGCCAGCTGCGTCCGGTCCTTCAGCTCCAGCTTCTCCAGGATCCTTGAGATCTGGTTTCGAACCGTCCCTTCCGCAAGATACAGGTTTGCAGCGATCTCTTTGTTATCATACCCCTGCGCCACTAATTTTACCACGTCAAGCTCCCTGACCGTCAAGCCGGTTTCTTCCTCCGCCCGCTCCTGCTTTGCGGTACTCCCGCCTTCCTCCATGCGCTTACGCATGGTGCGGTAGACGCCGCCTCCAAAAACACTGATGCCGGCATACACGCTCTTTACGGAGGCAATGACCTTCTCATCCTCCATCTCCTTCAGGATATACCCGTCAGCCCCGCCGGACAAGGCCTTCTCGATGGTTTCCTCATCGTCAAAGGTTGTCAGGACCAAGACCTTGACCTCCGGGCACTGCTCCTTAATGGCCCGTATGCCATATGCCCCGTCATAATCCGGCATGCGCATGTCCATCATGACGACGTCAGGCCCAAACACCTTACACTTTTCAAAGGCTTCCTTCCCATTCTCCGCCAGAGCCACTACCTGTAACCCTTCATCCAGCTCCAGCACGGCTTTCAGCCCCTGTCTCAGGATCATCACGTCATCTGCGATCAAAACCTTAATCTTCTCCATACCCTGCCCTCACAGCCTTTCTCCGTTTTGTCGGCGCCCTGGCCTGCCCAATCGGCTTTCCCGTCCTGTCGGCGCACCGGCCTGCCCAGTCGGCTTTCCCGTCCTGTCGGCCTACCCTTGCTTATACCGGAAGCTTGACCCTTGTAAGAAATCCTTCCCCCGGGGAGGAAGTGAAATTCACCGTTCCCCCGGCCCTTTGCACTCTCTCCCGGATGCCCCTTAGGCCGTTATTATCCTGAATGTTCCCGCAGCCTTTCCCGTCATCGGCAATGACGACCTCAAGCTCGCTTGACCGAAACCGGATGATCACGTCCATCTTCGTCGCTTCGGCATACTTTAAGGTATTTGTCATACTCTCCCGCACCGTGTCGTACACCGTCTTGGAAAGATGGGAATAGCGCTCACTGTCCTC
>ONSO01000161.1 GCA_900320485.1 uncultured Lachnospiraceae bacterium
TATATGCGTGCCGTCAGACAGGCTGCGCTATGCTCTGTGAGTCATCCGTACAGGAAGTTATGGATTTAACTCCTGTAGCATATCTTTCAGCTATAAAGGGACGTCTTCCTTTCATCAACTTCTTCGACGGTTTCCGTACATCTCACGAGATCCAGAAGATCGATATCTGGTCAAATGAGGATTTCGATGACATCATCGATCTGAAGGCTATTGATGATTTCAAGGCAAACGCTCTCCATCCTAATCATCCCTGCGAAATGGGTTCAGCTCAGAACCCGGACATCTTCTTCCAGTCAAGAGAGTCATGCAACGTGGCTTATGACGAGATGCCCGCTATCGTTCAGGAATACATGGACAAGATCAATGCTAAGATCGGTACAGATTACAAGCTCTTCAACTACTACGGAGCACCTGATGCAGAGAAGGTTATCGTTGCTATGGGTTCTGTATGTGATACTATCGAAGAGACAATCGATTACCTCATGGCAAAGGGCGAGAAAGAAAAGCCCAGCTTACTTGGAATGTTTTTAGCCGGTGCCGAGTGTTTTGTATTGGGACTGATCCTCATGGGAGTCTGGTACGGAATGCAGTAGAGAACGGTTCTGATCACGTAACTAAGTAAAAAAAGACCCTCGCGACCGTCAGGCCGCGAGGGTTTTATTTTGGTTTACGGATTGCTGCGTTGCGTCATGGCTGGCGGCAATGGTCTACAGATAGTTGTTGGAAGCGGCGCGGAGAAGGAATTTCACGCGGTAGCCGGCTTCATCACATATGGAGCGCACCAATTCTTCCGCGGCTTCCTTTGAGTTGTCATTAACGCAGATGATGCAGTTTTGACGCTTGCTAAAGAAGGAGGCCTTTGTCCAACGGACGTAGTAGGAAATCCGATTTTTCAGTAATGCCTTCTCAATGAGCTTTTTGCAATCGTCGTCAGCAACCTCGCAGAGCTCAATCTCATTATTTACTTTCAGACTAGTGTATATTGGCTGCATAATCCCTACCTCCCAAAGCTGTTTTCAGTATAACACAGTTTCCGCCAAAAGTGCAATGAAATACTTGAACCTTTTTTGGAAAAAAGGTAAAATGAGAACAGAAAAATGGCGCACGTATTTTAGGGCGCGCGCAATGGCGGGAGGAGCGTTGAAAATGGAACAGGCAGAAAAGGTAAAGGCGATCGCCGTGAATGCCAGGAATCGGGTCATTGAGAAGACAAAGGAGCTGAAGGAAAATGCGGCGATCAAGCGTCAGATCCAATCCTGTGAGGCGGTGATAGGCAAAAATCTTATGGAGATCGGGAAGAAGGTCTATGCGCAGTACGGGGAAGACAAGGAGGCACCCGTAATGCCGGATGCGTTTGAGAAGCAGTGTGCGGCCATCTCTAACGCAAAGAGAGCCATTGCCGACCTAAAGAAAGAATTGAAATAAACAAGGACCGGAACCGGAAATGCCGGAGAGTAGAACGAAAAAGTCCGGAACCGGAAATGCCGGAGAGTAGAACGAAAAAAACCCGTCCGTTTGAGAGCAGCAGCTTTCTTGCGGACGGGTCTTTTGTTTTAACAAGTTTTGTGTGTTTCGGGCTTATGCCGCGAATAATTATTCTTGAGGAACCTGAGCATTTTGGGCTTCCACGGTGCGCCGCTGCTCATCCAAAATGGCCTCTATGCCGGGCTTTAAGAAGAAGAGCGAATTGTGCTGGCAATACATGGTAGTGGAAGGCGCAACCAGCGTCTGTCCGCCGTCAGCGGTCCTTACGATCATGGTGGAACCTTTTGAAAGGGCGGGATCCTCGATCAGGGGAAGCTCTACGTAGCCGTGATACTTGAAGGGACATTCATCGCAGGCCACCTTGTGGTCATAGGCACAGATCTCACCTTCGTAGTGAACGGTGCAGTATTCCGTCGGTTCCGTGCCGGCTGCAAACAGCTCCGTTGTAACGCATCCCGCGGCGTCACAGATGCCTTCCCTCGGAAGCTTTCCGGACTTGGAGCAGATCTTTACTTTTACAATGTTTTCGGGCTTATAGAATTCCTGGTTCGGCAGGTCCTCGTGGATCCTTGCCATAATTGCTTTCCAAAGGTTTTTGGAAATATAGTCCTGACGGTTGTTCCCGCTGTGGGCCATGGCAATGTTGTTATCGTATCCCGTCCACACGGTGCAACAGTAGTAGGGCGTAAAGCCTGCAAACCATACGTCATGGGTATCCGTGGTGGTTCCGGTCTTACCGGCCGCGTTCATGTTGTTCAGCTTACACATGGAGGCAGTTCCCCTTTTGCCGGTGATCACGTCCTGCATGGCGCTGGTCAGAAGGTATGCGGTGGTTTCCTTGAGTACCTGGTGGGTCTTTGGCGTAGTGTTGTCAAGGATCACGTTGCCCTCGGAATCCGTAACGCGTGAGTAGAGCTTGGGCTGTACGTAGGTGCCCTGATTATCGATGGCTGCATAGGCTGCGTTCAGCTCGAAGGGAGAAACGCCTCTTGTCATGCCGCCCAGTGCCAAGGACTGGTTAATGTCCGTCATCCACTGGCCATTATAATAATCACCGCTCTCCAGAGTTGTAAAGCCGAAGCTGGTAAGATAGTCAAAGCCAAGCTGGGGCGTGATCACCGTCATGTTCTTAACGGCCACGATGTTGAGGGATTCCATGATGGCATCACGGATGGAGCAGATGCCGCGGTACGAGGAAACTCCGTACCAGTTTTTTACGGGCTTACCATTGTTATAGTTAAAGGGTGCGTCATTATATACCGTTGCCAGCGTCATGCCCGCGCTGTCGATGGCGGGAGCGAAGGAGGCAAGCACCTTAAAGGTGGATCCGGGAGATCTCGTTGCAGAGACCGCACGGTTTAAGGTTCGTCTTCCAAGCTTGGCACCGCGGCCGCCTACCATGGCAAGGACGTAGCCCGTCTTGGGATCGCTGACTACAAGAGCGATCTGAGGCTGAGGCGTCATGTTGATGCTTTCCTCATAATTGGAGGGATCATCCTCCACGCCGAGCTCCTCCAGCATGGCGCTGCGGTATTCGGCTATGGCTTCATTGGCTTCCTCCTTGGTGCCAAAGATCAGGTTGAACTTATTGGTCTTGTGGCTTTTAAACCAGCTCATCATGTTCTCTTTGCTGAAGTTCTTTTTCGTCGTGGCATCTACCTTAATGGTCAGGGCGTAATTCAGATACCAGTCCGTATGCTCCGGATAATTGGAGGCATTGGCCACTTCCTGATCGCAGATGGCCTGGATCGTGGGATCTAAGGTAGATTCAATGCGAAGGCCGCCGCTGGTCAGCAGGGATTCTGCAATGTTGGTGGTATACCCCTCTGCCACAAGATCGTCGAAGACCTGCTCATACAAGGCATCCGAGAAATAGGAGCCGGTGGAAGAGGAGTTTACGCGGTAGCTGGTATCGTAGAGACCAATTCTCTCATAAACGTCATTGGTATCAGCAACGGCTTCGTCATATTCCGCCTGAGTGATCCATTCATGCTCCAGCATGATGTTCAGGCATTTCAGCCTTCTTCTGGAGTTTGCCTCCGGATGGCTGATGGGATTGTAGCCGCTGGGATTCTGGGTGATTACCGCTATGGTGGCGGCCTCGGAAAGGGTCAGCTCGCTGCAGGACTTTCCGAAATAACGCAGGGAAGCGGATTCCACGCCAAGGGTGTTCTGGCCAAGGTTGATGGCATTCATGTAACGGAGCAGGATCTCGTCCTTGGTGAAGTTCTTGGTTACTTCCAGGGCCAGGTACTGCTCCTGGATCTTACGCTTGATCTTCTTGACCATGTTTTTGCCTTCCTCCGTCCAGGAGGTGAAGACCGTGTTCTTTAAGAGCTGCTGGGTAATGGTACTGCCGCCCTGGGTCGCACGGAACCCCGACTTAATATAGGTGAAGCCGGAACGGCCGATGGCGATGAAGTCAATGCCGTTGTTCTCATAGAAACGCTCGTCTTCGATGGCCACGAAAGCCTTGGCGAGATGGTCGGGGATCTTGTCCCAGGTGACCTGAATGCGGTTGGAGTTCATGGACACGTAACTGTCGATCTCATTGCCTTCGCAGTCATAGACAATGGTGGCCTGTCCGGAGGCTACCACGTCGGCAAGGCGGATCCTGGGAGTGTCCTCCAGAATGCCCCTGAACATGCCCAGGCCCAGGGCAACGCCGCAGATGCAAACGCCGATGCTGGCTAAGATCCCCACGCGCAATATGGTCAACAGAAAAGCTTTCCATAATTTTTTTGTCTTGGAATTGAGCGAACGTTGAATTTCCCGAACGCCCCTTCTGCCATAATTCATACGATCTGTCCTTTCTTAATGCATGAACGCATCATAAGCAACTGCTCAAAAGCATTTTATCGCATTATCTGTTATAGTATAGCAGATTTTTCGGATTAAATAAAGGGTTTGTTTCGTATTTAGAAAAAGTTAAGAAACAAGGAAAAACTTCACAAAAGAAGGAATTCATGGTAGAATGATTATTATATATTGGAGGCTTATTGCAAGACGGAGGAAGGAAATTGGAAAACCTGACAAACGGCGCCTACCGGATCCTTCTTCGGGGAGGACAGGGGGAGTACGAAGAAAAGAAATCCCGATTTATCGCCACGGTGAGAAGGTGTGATACGGAAGACGAGGCAGTGGCTTTCATCGAGGAAATGAAGAAAAAGTACTGGGATGCCAGACATAACTGCTCCGCCTTTTGCATCGGAAGCCGGGGAGAGCTGACCCGTTGCAGTGATGACGGGGAACCGTCGGGAACGGCGGGGCGCCCCATGCTGGAGGTGCTCATGGGCTCCGGCATCAGGAACGTGGCGGTGGTCGTCACCAGATATTTTGGCGGAGTGCTCCTTGGAACGGGCGGCTTGGTGAGGGCTTACGGGCAGGCGGTGAAGGACGGGCTTGCGGCCTGCGAGACGGGGATCATGCGTCCCGGGGCAGAGCTCCTTTTGGAAACAAATTACAATGACGTGGGCAAGATCCTGTACCTTTTGGGCCAGAAAGGGCTGGAGGCACTGGAGAGTGAATACGGGGCGGACGTAACCCTGAAGATATTGCTTCCGCTGGAGGAGAAGGACGCTTTTTGCAAGGAGCTGACGGAGGCGACCGCCGGCAGGGTGAAGCTTACGCTTTTGCGGGAGCGGACTTACGTGGATAAGGAAAAGTGAGGGAAGCGGAACCGAAAGCGGAAGGGAATGGGGACCGGAAACGGCGCGGAACCGGAAGGGAATGGGGACCGGAAGCGGTGCGGAACCGGAAGGAAATGGGGACCGGAAGCGGCGCGGAACCGGCTTGGAATAAGAAGAACAGATGGGTGAACGTGGCATGAACGAAGAGAATAAGAGTGGGCAATGGGAGGTCACCTTACTTGGAGTGAGGGGGTCCGTGCCCGTGACGCCAAAAGAATATCAGGAATTTGGGGGTGACACGCTCTGTGTCCGGATCGAGGCCGGAGATCAGGTCATCTTTCTTGACGCGGGAAGCGGCATCCTTCATGGGCAGCCCGGCAGGGAGAACCACGTTTTGATCGGGCATCCGCATCTGGATCACCTGCTGGGGCTTTGTAAGTGGAAGGGATTGTCGGATAAGTCCGGCATCGTGAAGCTCTATGCGGCGGATCATTGCGGGCTTTCCTGCAGGGAGCTTTTGCAAAAGCTTTTTGGTCCCCCTTTTTGGCCCATTCATCTGGAGAACGTGCATCCCGGCCTTACGTACGTATCCGTAAAGGGAGCCTTTGAGATCGAGGGGATTTTTGTGGACGTGCTTTCGGGAAATCATCCCGGAGGAGTGACGCATTACAGGCTGTCTGACGGACAAAGGAGCCTTGTTTATGCGGTGGATTGTGAACTGACTCCCGAGGCGGAGGCGGCCCTTAGGGAATTTGCAAGGGACTGTGATCTTTTGATCATCGACGGGCAACTTTCGGAAGATGAGAGGGAGGAGAAAAAGGGCTGGGGCCACAGCGTATCTGCGGATGCTGCCCGGCTTGGGAGAGCTTGCGGGGCAAAGCAGACGGTCCTGGTGCATTTTGATCCGTCCTCCACGGACGAAATGCTGGAAAGGGAAGAAGAAAAGATCAGGAGAG
>ONSO01000163.1:0-2876 GCA_900320485.1 uncultured Lachnospiraceae bacterium
ATAACGTGGTTTTAAATCAAAGAAAAAGTATGGCCGCTCGCTGCGCATCGCGGCCGATTAGCTCCGCAAATGCGGCCGAAGTAGGACGCCATTTGCAAATCCATAGATAATCCCTTTGATGCACCAGAGAATAGCGATTATACAACAAAAATAAAGGAATTAGAAGAGCAAACTAATAATCAAGAACGAATAAGTAAAGAACAATTTCAATTTTATAATGCAAACATATTTTTGGCATCAAACATTTTCACCGAAATAATTAGAGATATATGTGAATCCAACTAGATAAACCTTTTACAATGGATTGAGGGTGTAGAAACTATCTGCACCCTTTTTTGTTTTTCGGAACAATTCATGGGTTACCGTAAGAACGTACGTTCTATAAATTAACCCCTTATGTCCCAATACGGCAGCAGGATTGAGCAAAATGCGGAAATTTACTAACACTTGTGCCAAATTATTGAATCAAAAAACCGCGAAAAGCCTTGAAAAATAAGGCAAAAACTACTAACAATTTTACTAACATTTTTACTAACACTTGACCTAAAAAAGGGGGATTTTTGACGATTTCAGACAACACAAGATAAAAGAAGTGAATGTTCACAAACCCTTATAGAATAAGGCAAAAAAGGCTCTCCATGACGAATCATGGAAAGCCTTAAAAAGTAGTGCGGATAACAGGACTTGAACCTGCACGGGGTTACCACCAGAACCTAAATCTGGCGCGTCTGCCAATTCCGCCATATCCGCTTACGCAGTTTCATTTCCTCTGCGACTTTTCCATTATAGCTTTCATGACGGGTAAAGTCAAGTGCAAACCGGGCAAAAACGGCTGAAAGCGAATTAAGGCGCGGATCGGACTGAAAATTTATTTTGCCACGTCTTCCCCGATGTGGGAAATGATCTTCTTGTTGATGCGAAGGAGGAAGAAGGTAGTCATGGCAAGGCTCATCAGTTCCGCAATGGGGAAAGCCCACCATACAAGGTTTACGTTGCCGCTTAAGGACAGCAGATAGGCCACGGGCAGCAGAACGATAAGCTGTCTTGCGATGGAGACCACCATGCTGTAAATGCCATTGCCCAGGGCCTGAAACATGGAGCCGGTAATGATGCAATAGCCTGCAAAAAGGAAGCTTAAGCAGATGACGCGAAGAGCGGGAACGCCTTGTTCCAAAAGCTCAGGCGTGGGATTGAAAAATCCGATGAGGTGAGCCGGAAAGATCTCCATCACGGCAACGCCGAGAAGCATAATGCATACGGCATAGGCTATGGCGGTTTTTAAGGTTTCGATGACGCGCTCCCGTTTTCCGGCGCCATAGTTGTAAGCGATGATGGGAACCATGCCGTTATTAAGGCCAAACACGGGCATGAAGATGAAGCTTTGAAGCTTGAAGTAAATGCCAAAAACGGTTTGGGCGGCACCGAAAGCGGCAAGGATCAGGTTCAGACCGTAGGTCATGACGGAGCCAATGGCCATCATGACAATGGAGGGGGCCCCCACGGCGTAGATCCTGCCGATGAGGCTAAGGTTCGGGCGAAATCCCCTGAAAGATAATTTTACCTCCTTGTTGAAGCGCAGGTGGAAAAAAATGGCAAGGCCTCCGGCAACCCATTGGCCCATGACCGTGGCAATGGCGGCACCGGCTACGCCCATTTTCGGAAAAGGACCAATGCCGAAGATGAGTAGCGGGTCGAAGATCAGATTTGTTATGGCACCGCCAAGCTGCGTATACATGGTGAAGTGGGTTTTACCCGTGCTTTGGAGCATGCGTTCAAAGGTCATTTGCATGAAAATGCCGATGCCGGCCATGCAGCAGATGGACAGGTAGGTAAAACCGTATTCTTGTACCTCCGGAATGGTGGACTGGCTTTGGAAAAATGGTCTGCTGGCAAATAACCCCACGAAAAAGAAGGCAACGTAGCTCAAAATTTCCAGAAATACGCCATTGGCGGCAGTGTCGTTGGCCTTCTGAAACTCTTTTTCGCCCAAGGATTTTGAAATATAGGCATTCATTCCGACGGCCGTACCGCCTGCAAATGAGATCATGAGGCTTTGAATGGGAAAGGCCAGGGAAACGGCGCGCAGCGCGTAGTCGTTCACGTCGCTGATCCTTGACACGAAGACGCTGTCCACGACATTGTACAGTGCCTGTACCAACATGGACAGCATCATGGGAATGGACATGGTCAGCAGTAATTTTTTGATGGGCTGTATGCCCATTTTATTTTCTTGTTCCATTGTTCTGATTTCTTCGGACATGAGATTCTCCTGTATCTTCCGGGTCTTTTTACTCTGTTTTTTCAACGATACATAATGTAACGTCTTTACGCGGAATTGTCAATATTGGCCTGTTCCGTTGCCGTTTTGATACGCTGCCGCTATTGTTTTAGCCTGGCAGAATGCTGATATTTATTACGGTACTGACTGGGAGAGATGCCGGTGGATCGCTGAAATGCTTTGAAAAAATAGGCATAGCTGGAAAATCCTAAAGCTTCCTGTACTTCAGTAACGGTTTTCCCTTCGCGCAACAGGCCTTCGGCTGCACTGATCTTTTGCAAAACGGCGTAATGACCAAGGGATACGTGCATGTGACTCTTAAAAAGTCTGGCCAAATAGTCCGGGTTTAAGTAGAAATGGTCGGCCAGATCTTGAATGGTAACGTTTTCGCTTAAGTGCTCTTGAAGATAGGAGATCACTTCGTTGACCTTCTTTTGGGAAGGGGAGATCGGAAGGCGTGAGCATTCTTTTAGGGGCAACCCTGAAGTATGTTCCTGAAGTGCGGACAAAAAGCGGAAGAAAGAGGCTAAGGCTTCGGGAGTGGCCCGATCTTGATATTTCAGCAGGTCCTCCAATTGGAGGATCAGCTCTTGTTTTT
>ONSO01000163.1:2915-8973 GCA_900320485.1 uncultured Lachnospiraceae bacterium
TTCCGTCGGTGTGAATAACAGAGGAGAGGAGGTATTCTCCAAAAAAGAGAACACGGCAGCTCCGTCGCAGAGCGCGCCCTTTAGCCAGTTAGTATTTATGCTTAGTATGTAACGCTCGTATACAATGCCGGACTCATGGTAGAGTTGATGGACGCAAAAGGTGGGAATGATCAGCAGGGTTCCTGCGGGAACGGCAGACACCGTGTCGTTTAATAAAACGTCGGGAAGATCCGTCAACGTGAAATATAATTCCGCGGCGTTGTGGGAGTGAGGCCCGACGGGGTAAGGGGCGGAAGCATTTTTATAAACAACGTCAAAGGGTGGCGCAACGGGATACATGGAAAACTGGGACATGGAGACTCCTTTCATTGAAGCTTTATGATTGTGGCGAGCCGCTTGCAAATGGATGCGACGTACAAATGAATGCGACGTACAAATGAATGCGACGTACAAAAGGATGCGACGTGCAAAAGGATGCGACGTACAAATGGATGCAATGTGCAAAAGGATGCGACGAGCAAAAGGATGCAATGTGCAAAAGGATGCGACGGGCAAAAGGATGCAACGTACAAATGGATGCGACGGGCCTAAATTACCGTACAAAAGCTATGGTAAATTAATTAGGCGGTAGCGAGGCTGGCTCTTGTTTTCAAAAATACCGCACGTTCCGTAAATATGAAGCCTTGGACGGTAGATTTTACCTCATTTTTTTGAAAAAAACTTTGGCTTTAATATTAAGACGTCATTTTGGCAGTTTTTTGACTCAAATATTACCGCTTATGAACGGAGACTGTGAATTTAGGCTGTAATATTCTTCTTTTGCTTTTGAAACGTTACGGTTATATTGGCGGGAAAACTCTAATTTGGCTGTAATTTCCCTTGAAAATGTCCGAAAAGACGGATTTTCAATTTGAGCGAAGGTCGGAAAATGACATAATATTAGGAGTTTATATACATATTATTCCAAATAGAGAAGAATTACAATAAAAATATGATTTGACAGACGTACAAGTTGCATTTGTGGGAGGGTTGAGCGTGAAAAAAGTTGGAATTATTGGCTGTGGCGGAATCGCAAGGGTTCATGCATGGGCACTAAATTCCGTGGAAAACACAGAGCTTGCGGCATATTGCGACGTGGAAGAAGGGAAAGCGAGGGAGCTCGCGACGTCTTGCAGGCAAGAGGAAGCGAAAACCAAGAAATTTTCAGAAGACGGCCTTGCAGGTAGAGTGCGAATTTGCACGGACTGGCGAGAACTCTGTGATCTGGACCTGGACGTGGTTCACGTTTGTACGCCACACTTTCTGCACGTACCTATGGCGAAGGCTCTTTTAGAGCATGGCAAAGCCGTACTGATGGAAAAACCTTGTGCCATTTCCGTGGAGCAGTTTGAAGAATTAAAAAAGGCGGATGCCTTGCATCCCGGAAAACTGGGTTTTTGTTTTCAAAATCGTTATAACGGTACAATAAAGCTTATGGACAAAATGGTACGGGAAGAAAGGATCGGTGCCATTTTGGGCGGGCGGGCAATTGTAACCTGGCGCCGGGACGAAGGTTATTACGCCGGAAGTTCCTGGAAGGGTAAGTGGGAGACGGAGGGAGGCGGAGCCTTGATCAATCAATCCATTCACACCTTGGATCTGTTGCTTCGTTATTTAGGACAATCCGCAAAATTGCCGGAGGGGCCGCGTGAAGGGCAATTCCCGGAGAAGCTTTCGAAGGGCTCTGATGCAGGGCTTTCCGTTAAGAGGTCGGGAAAAATCGCCGGTGTGATGCAACCCATAAAATTGGAAGCCTCCATGGCAAGGCATCATTTTAATGATCCTGCCATTGAAGTCGAGGATACGGTGGAAGCCTGGCTGGAGTTTGAGGATGGAAAGAGAGGCTGTTTTTACGCTTCCAATGCGTATGCCGCGGATGCGCCCGTATACCTTGAGCTTCAGGGGGAACGGGGACGGATCGTCATGAACGGCCGGGAAGTATCTGTTTACGAAGACGGCAAAGCGCCAAGGCATTACCTGCGAGATAAGGAAACGGGGATCGGAAAAGATTATTGGGGATGCGGACACAAGGCCTGTATTCAGGATTTTTATAAAAGTCTGGCTGAGGGAAAACCATTTCAAAATAATCTGCAAGGCGTGGAAAGTACGTTTCGCACGGCGATGCGAATATATGAGAAGGCGGGAAGACCAACGTAAAAAAGGATGTTAGGACGTTAGGCAAACAGGGAGAGGAAATTGAAAAAATAAGGATGACTTTGAGAAATGGATTTATGGATCTTTTGAAAACAAGGAGGAAAAAGGCATGGAAAAGGTAAGACTGGGCATTATCGGAATCGGTGGCATGGGCAGCGCTCACGCGGAGAACGTTGTGAAGGGACTTGTGCCAAACATGGAGCTGACGGCGGTGGCGGACGTGCGGCAGAGCCGTCTTGACTGGGCAAAGGAGAATCTGCCTGAGAACGTGGTAAGATTTTCAGATGGAAGGAAGCTTATTGAATCCGGATGCTGCGATGCCGTTTTGGTAGCTACGCCCCATTATTTTCATCCGGAGTACGTGATCTATGCTTTGGAGCACGGATTGCATGCCATCAGCGAAAAACCTGCCGGAGTTTACGTAAGACAGGTGCGTGAGATGAATGAGGTCGCCGCAAAGCAGGATAAGGTATTTGCCATCATGTTCAATCAGCGGACCAACTGCACCTATCGGAAATTAAAGGAAATGATGGAGAGCGGCGAACTGGGAGCAATGAAACGTGTAAACTGGATCATTACGGATTGGTATCGGACGCAGAGCTATTATGACGCCGCCGGATGGAAGGCAACCTGGGACGGAGAGGGAGGCGGCGTTCTGTTAAATCAGTGTCCGCACCAGTTGGATCTTTTGCAGTGGCTTTGCGGCTTGCCGGTGAAGGTAAGGGCGTTCTGCCATGAGGCAAAGTGGCATGACATAGAGGTGGAGGATGACGTAACGGCGTACCTGGAATTTGAAAACGGCGCCACCGGTGTTTTTGTAACTACCACGGGGGACGCTCCCGGAACGAATCGTTTGGAGCTTACGTTTGAGAGGGGCAAGATCGTTTGCGAAGACGGAAAGCTGATCTTTGATAAGCTGAAGGTAAATGAAAGGGAGTTTTGCAAAACCGAAAAAAACGGATTTGCAAAGCCTGAGATGGAGCGGATCGTGGTGGAGACGGACGGCATGAATGAGCAGCACGTGGGCGTTTTGAAAGCCTTTGCAAATAAGATTCAGGGAAAAGGCGAGCTCATTGCGGAAGGGACGGAAGGCATCCGCGCACTAAGCCTTTCCAACGCCATGTATTTATCCTCCTGGCTGGGGGAGACGGTGACGCTTCCCGTGGACGAAGCGGTGTTCCTGCGGGAGCTAAACAAGCGCAGGAAACTTTCGAAAAAGAAGGAAGACGGCGGAGTGGTCTTTGACGTAAAGGGAACTTATTAAAGCAAAAAAGGAGAGAGAAAAAATGGAAGGATATGAAAAGCTTACGGGTTTTGCGGATGAGATCGCGGGGGATCTTGAGACCCAGTTAGACGCATTAAAAAAATTAAAAATGCATTACGTGGAAATGCGGGGCGTGGATGGTAAAAACCTGATCCATCATGATAACGCTAAGGTAAAGGAGATCAAGAAGAGGCTGGAGGATGCGGGCGTGGCCTTGTCAGCCCTTGGTTCTCCGCTTGGGAAGATCGGCATCGATGATCCCTTTGAACTGCATTTCGAGGAGTTTAAGCGTGCCGTTGAGATCGCGCAGATGATGGAGGCACCGCGGATCCGCATGTTTAGCTTTTACGTTCCCTGGGAGGCACCGGATTGGCAACAAAGGAAGGATGCCGTGAAGGCAAAAGTATTGGAAAGGCTAGGCAGATTTGTGGATTACGCGAAGCAGGAAAACGTTACGCTTCTGCATGAGAACGAAAAAGGCATATATGGTGAAAAGGCGCGGGAGTGTAAGGAATTGTTTGACGCCCTGGGTTGTAAGAATTTCCGCGGGATCTTTGACTTTGCCAACTTTGTGCAGGCGGGTCAGGATACCCTGGAAGCATACAAACTCCTAAGGGATCAGATCGATTACGTCCACGTGAAGGATGCCGTCTCGGGAAGCGGAAAAGTGGTGCCGGCAGGTTATGGTGACGGTAACGTTGCGGAAATCTTAGGTAACATGTTTGATGAAGGTTTTCGGGGATTCCTCTCGCTTGAGCCGCACTTGTCTGATTTTACGGGCTTTGCGGGATTGGAGCGGGGACGCAAACACATTGAGATGGAGGAAGGAAAAAAACTGAGCGGGTTTGAGGCCTTTTCTTTGGCGCGTGAGGCTCTTTTTTCGATTTTGCGTGAAAAGAATTAGTGACTTCTTGAAAGATGTTTGGTATACTGGACGTACATAGACGGGAAAATGGAGCAGAGCTGTTATGTTCGGGAGGGCCGCGCCATGTCAGATTATTTTATCTATTATTCGTCCATTAATCTGGTTGGATTTATTATATTTGGAATCATGCTTGCCCATGACCGCATCGGAATTGACAGGCAGGAAAAACAGTTAAAGTATGACCGCACCCTGATGGCATTTATGGCATACTTCCTTACGGATTCCGTCTGGTGTGCCGTGGATTCGGGACTGTTGCCAAACAATACGGTCACGGTACTTTTGACGTCGTTTGCCAATTACGTTGTCATGACGGCAATTACGTATACGTGGCTACAGTACGTGATGGCGTTGGAGCAACTCCCGAAGCGAAACAAGCCGATCTCGCAAGTGGCCATTATAACGCCATTTCTTGTTTCCGTGGCAGTACTGATCGTAACGTATTTTGTGGCGCCCGGTGCGTTGATCGACGAACAGCTAAAGACAAAGCCGGCCTTTGACGTGTTTTTGGTTTGTGTGCCATATATCTACATCGTCGCCGTGATCATTTACGTGGCAAAGAAAGCCATGAAAGAAGAGAATGCCAAGGAAAAAAGAAAGCATCTGTACGTGGGGCTGATTCCCGTTGTGACGGTGATCGGTGGCCTGATGCAGATGATACTGATGCCGGAGCTTCCCATCTTTTGCTTTAGTGCCACCATTTTGATGCTGGGCTTTTACATCCAGTCCATGGATGGCCAGATATCCACGGATCCCCTGACAAAGCTTAATAACAGGGGACAGCTGGAGCGCTACGTCTCCCAAAGCTCCAATCTCCGGATGGAGGGAAGAAAAACGTTTGTGGTCATGATGGACGTCAATGACTTTAAGAAGATCAACGACACCTACGGTCATGCGGAGGGAGATGCGGCATTGGTGATTGTTGCCCAGTCTTTGGTGAACGTGGTGAAAAGGCACAACTTTCCTCTGTTCCTTGGAAGGTACGGGGGAGATGAATTCGTACTGATCATCCATACGCTGGACAATGAGGAATTGGAAAGCGTGGTTGGGGAGATCAGGGAGAGCGTTGGGAAAAAATGTAAGGAGGATGAGAAGCCTTACGTGATTTCCATGGGCATAGGCTTTGATGAATTATTAGGCGTTCAGGATACCATTCAGAAGTGCATGCAGCGTGCAGACGGCAAGCTTTATCTTGACAAGGAATACTGTAAGCTCAATGGAAAAAGCACGATCCTGAACTAGGAGTCCGGGATCGTGCTGCAAAAGACGCATTATTTTTTCTGGAAGGAATGTACCCAGTCAGCCTTGAAGTAGTAAATGGTAAAGAGGATCGAGCTTAGGGACCAGGTAATGGGATAGGCCACGTAAATGGTATGGATGTCCGGGAAAAAGCGTACGGCGATGGTGATGTACGTAATCCGGAAAAGGCACCAGCAGGCCAGCATGATGACCATGGGAACGGTGGTTTTTCCGGCGCCCCTTAAGATGCCTGCCATGCAGTGGGAGAGGGCCAGAAGGAAGTAAAACAACGTTTCCGTCCTTGCCTGACGCACGCCGATGGCGATTACCTCCGCATCCTGCGTAAATAGGCCTATCATGAACGGCGCAAAAGTGAAAAATAAAATACCGATGACTTCAGCGCATCCGATTCCCATGAAAATGCCGAACCGGGTGCCTTT
>ONSO01000165.1 GCA_900320485.1 uncultured Lachnospiraceae bacterium
CTCGCCCTTCAGGGAGAATACGTGATCGCCGTCTAATTTATAATCGGCGATCTGAGTGGAAAAATACGTCACCTCATCCACGGTAACGTCCGTCACCATGTACTTGCTAATGGTGTTGAACAAGGAAACAAATATGGTGGCGTCCTTCTTTACGGCTCCCTTCGCGGTATCAGCATATGCCAGCAGATATTGCTTCTGCCGCTCCGTCCTCCGTCCCGCACTTTCAAAACTGTCGCAGTCCCTGGACTGGAGATATTGGGTTGCCTGCTTTCCCTTTAAGTGAACCTTCTGGCCTTCCTTGAAGATCACTTTATTGCCGCTTTTGATGGTCTCTAAGGCAACCAGGTCTACGCCGCCCACGGCATCATTGATCTTTGGAATGGCTCCCAGATTTATGGCACAATACCCATGAATGGGTAAATTATAAAACAATTTTGAGACGGCTGCAAGACTTCTTTCGCAACTGAGTTCTTTTCCGTCACCATAGCCGTGCTGCAGCGTCAGCTGAGCCTTTGTCGTCATCAGGTATTCGCCCGAGGGTGCATATACGTCCACGTCCGTCATTGTGTCGCGATTGATTCCGATCAGGGACGCCTCTTTAGTCTTGGGATTCAGCGCTAACAGGAAAATGGCGTCTGACTGACCTCCGTCAATGTCATTCTTTGCTTCCTTTACGGTTCCGTCTTTGTCTATGCCAAGGAACAGAAAAGTCAGCATCTCTTCATTATAGCGGTAATGCACGCCCTTATAGCGGATGTCTCCCTCTTCCCAGTTGTCACTGTCTTCTTCGGTGATCAGAATGGGCTTCTTTTCAGTCACCTCACCCTCACCGGAGGCTTCCTGCGTCTCATCTTCCCAGTCTGCGGCAACTACGCTTGCCAGATCAGGCCGTTTGTTGACGCTCTTTTTATACAATCTGTTCTTGCCGGAGACCGTAAGTCCCACGAAAACAAGAACGCCAAGGATCAAAATAATCACAAGCACCAGCAAAACCTTTAAGACACTGCGGTGAATTGTAAAATTATTCTTCATTTATCAAAACTCCCTGTACCAAAAAACGATTCTCAGGCTTGCCATTGATGCAGGTTGAAAGGGTGATCACGTGCTGCCCTTCTCCCGTCAGCTCCACCTCTTCGTCAAAAATGGAGTGCATGCTGCGAATTCCTTTGGCCAAGAGGAAAAATCTGCAGAAATCATAAGCGCTTTCAAAATCATGGTTATAAAGAAGGTGCTCATTGCTATATTCATACGCTGCGAAGATCTTATAGGCCAAGAGTCTTTCGTCGGTATATACGTAAATATAGCGATTTTCGTAGAAGAAATCCTCGTCTTCATATTTATGAAGGCTGCCAAACATGGTACCGTTCTTCATGTTGTGACCGTAAAGCACGGTATTGGCATCCTGAAAATCCTTGCCGTTATACTTTTTCTCTGAATAAATGCATCCGGGATATCCCTTGGAACCGTCAATGTTATAGTTCAGGTAATGGGTATCATCCGTGGGATGCTGCAGTACCGGGTAATTCACCTTCGTGCCGGGTACGTAGATCCATGCGTAAATGTCCGGATTTACGGTCTCCCGCAGGTTATCCAGATCCACGTCAAGTTCAGGGATCGCAAGTCCCGCCTCTTCGATCTGCTTTACGCTGGCTTCAAAGGGATCCAGCGGTTCCGGCGTAGCTTCAACGGTTTCCGTCTCATCCGTGGATGCAGCCACTTCAGAGGCTCCTCCGTTTTCCGGTGCAATGGTCTGAACGGGCACGACCCGCTCACTGCTTGTAGTTCCCACAAGTCCCGACATTTCGTCGGCCCTGTTTTTCTGATCGATGCTCGTTTTGATCAGGATGCCGATGCAGATAAGCGCGCATATTGTAAACACCACTGCCAAAAACGCCCATACGTTAAATTTCTTTCCGTTGTTTTGTTCCATGTCTCACTCTAAACCATGTCACGTGCCTTGGTTCCCAGCCTTTTAGGAAACTCACTTTAAAACACGCAATTATCCATTAAAACTATTATCATATATTTTATCCAAATCGTATATACTTGTCAAGTCACATTTTTTTCCTTCCACGTGTTAATCCACAGTATTATCCACAGTCAGCCCGCATTCGCCGCGCCGTCTTTTTGCGTCAGCCGGTGCAGGCAGCGATTCAGAAACGCGCCAACCATGACGATGTACATGCAGGCATACGTCCAAAGCATGCTTAAGATGATCAGGGCAAGGCTTCCGTAAATGCTGTAATCCGTCCAATCCACGTACAGGGAAAAGCCCCAGGAAAACACGCTCCAGCCTATGGAAGTAAATATGGCGCCGGGAACCTGGCCGCGAAACGCCAGCCTTTTCCCGTTTGGCACGTATGCGTAAATGGCCGTAAACAAAACTACAAGCAACAGCCAGATGGCCAAAAATCGAAGATTCATCAGCATGGCCACCAGCGGCCTCAGTTGAGGCATTTTATATAGCAGCATGTCCACAAAGCGGTTTCCAAAAACCATGACAAACAGCGTCACAACCACCATGATCAGTAAAAGGGCCGTATAAAAGCTTGCCACAATGCGCACCCAAAAATAATTCCTCGTCTCCTTTACGCCTCCCACGGCGTTCAGCCCGCGCATCAGCGCCAGCATGCCTTTTCCTGCCGTAAACAGAGTAATAAGCACTGCCACGGGCAGGATGCCGTCAGAGCTCTCATACACGTCCCTGACAAGTCCCTCTGCCAGGGGAAAGATCTTGTCCGGCACAACGTCCCCTATGGCCCATAAAAGCGTATCCTCCGTCAGCGGCGTATAAGGGATCACGGCGCAGATGACGATCAGCATGGGAACCAGCGACAAAAAAATAAAAAAAGCCGTACTGGCTGCAAAGGCGCTTACGTTCCGGTCTCGAAAGTCTTCTCCTATGATCTTTATTTCCCGCAAAAGACTGCGCATCACGTTTCCTCCGTCAGCGTATCCGGGCGAGCGTGGCATCCCCGTAAAAAAATCCAAGGATCTCCTCCATGCTTCGTCCATCCAAAGCCATCATTTTTGCGGCGTTCTGGCTCATGCCGACTCCATGTCCATACCCGCCTCCGCATATAGTATATCCTACCACGTTTCCATCCTCCTGACTAGTATGGAGGGAAAAAAAGGCACTGGGCAGTATTGCCCCGCAGGGGACCTCACTCTGATCCAGACGTCGGGCCATGGCCTTTTGATCACAAAGGAGGGCCCTTACTTGATATTCCCCAATAACCTGATACTCTCCCTGATCCGTCACAACGTGCAGCCCCGTGACGGCGCCGCCCGGGCTGCGATCCGTTGCCGTGATCTCCCTGACCTTCTTAAAATCCGGAAGATCTCCGGCACGGCCCTCTCCCGCAAGGTATTCAAAAAGCCTTTTTCTAAAAGCTTCGAAGTCCAGCCGTTCTACCTCATACGTCCAGCGATACCACGGCTCATCCACCTCATAATCATCTGCATCCGGAACCGGCACCCAGGCCCCGCCATCCATTTCCGGTTCCCGGATTCCACCCTCCGTTGCCTTCGTCCACGTCCCGCCATCCGTTGTCGGCTCCCATGCACCACTCCCCGCCAAGTACGATTCCATGGACCTGCGGCTGATCTTTCTTGCCTTCATTTCCCTTTTCGTCTTCTCATCGTGCCATACGCTTTCATCCGTTCCCTGCCCGCAGGAAGTCGAATAATAATAGGCATTTGCCGGTTCTCCCCCAAGGTTAAGCAAAATCATCCCCTCCGTTTCCTCAACTGCCCTTGTGGTTCTTTCCTCCGGCAATACGTTCTGAAATACCTGAAACGCCGTGGAGTCATCCAGATGTGCATCATATTCAGGATAACCTGCATTTAAGATTTTGCCGGCGGCATAGGTTCTTGCACAGACGGCCTGCGCTTTTAAGGCTTCCTCAGGGTAACTTGCCGGCATCTCGCTGGGTACTACGCCGCACAAATATGTCTCCATTGCCGTTTCGTTGATCAGTATCAGCCCCTCTGCCGTCTTTATGACTTCAAAGCTGCCGTGATAGATTGGTTTACCGCAGCTTCTTGAAATGTTTTCCGCGTGCAGGTTTCCATCCGGAATAACGGGTTTTAGGTAAAGCTTATCTCCCTCATGAAAATAGACGGAATCCGTCTCCAGGGTAACCGCCTCCCCGGCCGGAAGCAGTTCTTGAAATCTTGCCCCCTCAATGCCATAGACCAAAGTACAGTCGCAGTCTGCAGAAAGCTTCAGCCGTTCATGGTAAATGCTCTCATAACCGGTCGTCCTTATGATCACGCGGATCATGGATATGTTTTTCAGGGAAAGCGCCTTCCCTCTCTTCTCCCCATTTATGCCTGCACGATCCCCTGCTTCAGTTTGTCCTTCCGCTTTTGTCCCGTCTGCACGGTTCCCTGCCCAAGTCTGTCCATATCCTTCCGCTCCGTCCGCACGGTCCTCTGCTTCAGTCTGTCCTTCTCCTTTCGTCCCGACGGCTCCTCTGTGTTTTACGACCCCAGCCACCGCGCTTGCAAGAAGCACCAACACAATTGTCATGCACAGAAAACCCTTGATGCGGATCCGCACTCCCTTGTCTAGCATTTCCCATATGTTTTCTTTCAAAAGCCAACCCTCCCAAAATCATCAAACGCTGCGTTCCCCAAACCCGAAAAAAGCAGCCTGCGGTCTCCCGCAAAGCTGCTCTTTATCTTTCGTATCGCATCCGAAGATGCTTTTTTTACACCCGAAATGCCGCGTCTTGTTTTTTGACTCCTAGCAAAGCTAGGTGGGTAACCGCAACCAAAACTTTTGTCTTCCCTTCCAGTCCTCTGATCCAGGCATGCCTGGGAGTGAGGGCTTGACAGCCGCTTGGCAATATAAGAATCCCATGAAAGTAAACGTAGGTTCAAAACTAACAAGCTTTATCGTACATTCCAGGTTAGCTTTATTATATCCCCTTTTCGCCAAAAAATCAACAGAAAAATTTGGCACATACTGTCGTTTTATCTGAAAACGATTGGTATTAATTGCATTTTTTAAGCAATTCTTCCCAGCGCTTATCCACCTCAGCCTGAAAGGCTTCAATGAGGTATTCATTGCCGGGCTTGAACAGGTGCTTAAATCTGCCTTGCTTCTTCAGGAAATCCTCCAGGGGAAGCTTGTGCTTAGGCTGGTAATTCAGTCTCCATTCGCCCTCTACCACCTCAAACAATGGCCAGTAGCAGGTCTCCACAGCAAGGCGGCAGATTTCCATGATCTGGCTGGTCTCGTAGCGCCAGCCGCGGGGACAGGGCGTCATCATATTGAGGAAAGCCGGCCCTTCGGTATAGATTGCTTTCGCCGCCTTGCGGTGCAGATCTTTGAAGTCCTTTGTGAGCGTGGTCTGGGCCGCATAAGGCACATGGTGCTCGGCGATAATGGCGGTCAGGTCCTTGCGGTACTGGATCTTGCCGTCCGAACATTTGCCGGCGGGCGTCGTCGTCGTGTCCGCAAACATAGGAGTCGCCGAAGAACGCTGAATGCCGGTGTTCATGTAGGCACCATTATCATAGCACACATAGACCATATCGTGTCCGCGTTCCATGGCGCCGGACAGAGACTGGAAGCCGATATCATAGGTTCCGCCGTCTCCGCCGAAGGTGATGAATTTAAAATTCTCATTTTCCGGCAGCCGCCCTCTCTTGCGGAGGGCTTTATAGGCGGTCTCCACGCCGCTCAGGGTCGCGCCCGCGTTCTCGAAGGCGTTGTGGATATAGCTGTCCTCCCAGGAGGTATAGGGGTACATGTAGGAGGAGACCTCAAGGCAGCCCGTGGCGTTGCCGATGACAGCCCGGTCTCCCTCGTGCAGGGCGCGCAGCACGGCGCGGACGCCGATGGTGGCTCCGCATCCGGCACACATCCTGTGCCCGGGCGTCAGGCGCTCCGGCCGCCCCAGCATGGTCCTGAGGCTGAAATCCTCCTTCTCGATTGTTGCCGCTGTATTTACATTGCTCATGGTTCTCGTCGCTTTCTAA